>CAMCFL010000302.1 GCA_945873715.1 Akkermansia muciniphila | reverse complement strand
GGCACCGGCACCCGCCGGCGGCCCGAACGCGACTCCGACGCCGGGCCTGGATCGCCTTCCGCCGACGCAACGCCTGGCCCATTTCATCCGGCAATTCATGGTACAGATCGCCGAGAGCGGACCGGACTGTCATCACAGCCGGATCATGGCGCGGGAAATGATCGAGCCAACCCAGGCGCTGGACCATCTGGTGAACGGGTTCATCCGGCCGCAACACCTTTGGTTCCAGGGACTCGTCCGGGAGATGCTGGGCCCTGATTTCAGCAACGAAGAGATCCGTCTTGTCGCCAACTCCGTCGTCAGCCAGGTCCTGTTTTACCGGCACTGCGGCGCCGTGATCGAACGGCTCCAGGGAAGTCATCCGCTGGAGCAATCAAACATCGAAGGCCTAGCTACGCACATCACGGAATTTTCCCTGGGCGCGATCCGTTCGTTCGCACGTTCCCGACGCCGTTCGGCACCCGTTCCAGCCCGAACCCGCAAATCCGTCCTGAAATCTTCCTGAAATCATGTTCCACCTCGCCCTCCGCATGCTCCTCGGGGACCGCGCCAAGTACATCATGCTTGTCGGCGGGCTCACCTTCTCGTCGTTGTTGATGACCCAACAAAACGGGGTGTTCCAGGGGCTGCTCTCCTGGACGACAAGCCACATGCGCAACATGCGCGCTTCCATCTGGGTCGTGGACAGCCGGGTGGAGCAGGTGAACGAAACCAAGGCCCTGCGCGACACCGACGTAAGCCGCGTCCGTTCCGTGGATGGGGTGGACTTCGCCATGCCCCTCTTCCAGGGCGTCCTCAAGGCCCGCGCCGCGGATGGCTCGGAGAAGCTGATCCAGATGATCGGCATCCATTCCGGCACCCTCTTCGGGCGTCCGGCGAAGGTGATTGAAGGCGAGATCGAACAATTGCGCATCGCCAACACGGTCGTCATCGACGAACTGGCAGCCGAACGTCTGGGCAAGGCCAGGGACGGGACCGGAGTCCCCCGCCCTCTCCGGGTGGGCGACACGTTCGAGATCAACGATCGGGAGGCCCGCGTGGTGGCCATCTGCCGGACCGAGCGCCATTTCTTTGGGTATCCCTACGTTTTCAGCAGCTATGACCAGGCCCTCCAGTTTGCTCCGCGCCAGCGCAAGATGCTTTCGATGATCCTGGCGGAGCCGAAGCCCGGGTTGACCGCGGCGGAGGTGGCGCGAGCGATCCACGCGGAGACGGGCCTGGCGGCGTACACCGTGCCCGAGTTCGAACGGAGCACGATCGCGTGGGTCTGGCGCAACACCGGCATCCCCGCCAGCTTCATGACCACGATCATCCTGGGATTCATCGTCGGGGTGGCGATCGCCGGTCAGACCTTCTACTCGTTCGTCCTGGAGAACCTCCGGAATCTGGGTGCCCTCAAGGCCATGGGTGCCAGCAACGGCCTCCTTTCAGCCATGCTGCTTTTCCAGGCGCTGACCGTGGGCCTGATCGGCTACGGCATGGGCCTCGGCCTCACCGCCGCGTTTGGATTCGCAGTGGCCGACAACGGCCAACCCCCTTTCCTCCTCCAACCCGTGGCCATCCTCCGCACCGGCGTGGCGATCCTCATCATTTCATCGCTCGCGGCGCTGCTCGGCATCCGCAAGGTCGCGCGCCTCGAACCGGCCATCGTCTTCCGCGGCTGATCCCGCCCACCACCCTGATCCCTGCGCTCTCCCATGATCACCCAGTCCACCGGTCAGATCGACGCGACCACCGCCGCTGTTTCCATCCGCGGGGTCGTGAAAGCCTTCGGCACCGGCGACGCCCGGACGGTCGCCCTGAAGGGCACCGATTTCACCGCGGCGCAGGGAGAACTCCACCTCGTCGTGGGGCCGTCGGGTTGCGGCAAGACCACCCTGCTCTCCGTGGCCGCCGGCACGTTGGACTGGGACGAAGGGGAGGTCTCGGTGTTCGGCACCGTCCTCAACAACATGCCGCGGAGCCGGGTCACGGCGTTCCGACGCCAGCACGTGGGATTCATCTTCCAGCAGTTCAACCTCATTTCGACCCTCGACCTGGTCGAGAACGTCTCGGTTCCCCTGCTGCTGAATGGCGTGCGCCGGGGCGAAGCCGAGCAGCGGGCCGCAGAACTCCTCCAGCGTCTCGGCCTCGCCGGCAAGGAACGCAAGCGTCCCACCCAACTCTCCGGCGGTCAGCAGCAGCGTGTTGCCATTGCCCGCGCGCTCGTCCACAGCCCGCGACTCCTCATTGCCGACGAACCCACCTCCGCCCTCGACCGCGAGACCGGACACCAGATCATGGACATCCTCTCCGGCGCGGCTCGCACCCCCGGCCGCAGCGTGATCATCGTCACCCATGATCCCCGGACCTATTCCTACGCGGATCGCCTGACCGAAATGGAAGATGGCCGGGTGGCCGGCGTCTATCAGGGTCCGACCCTGCGCGATTTCATCTCCAACCATCACTGAACCGCCGCCATGCTCCGAAAACCGTCCTTCTATCTTTCCATCGCCGGGATTGTCGCCGCCGTGCTCCTCGTGCGACGCCAAAGCGCCCGTTCTCCCGACCCCGGCCCAGTGTCGGCACCGGCGAGATCACCTTTTGCGGGCAAGGTCGCCGCCACCGGGTTGATCGAGTCCGCCCGGGAGAACGTGAAGATCGCCTCACCCAAAGCCGGCCTGGTCACCCGCGTCCATGTGAAGGTCGGGGAAGAAGTGCACCGGGGAGACCCGCTCTTCCAACTCGATGACCGCGAGGCCGCGGCGCGCATCGTGGCCATGGAAGCCCACCTCCAATCCACCCGCGCCCAGCTGGCCGTCGAACAGAACCAGGTTGCCGACTGGAGCGACCAGCTCGCGCGCATGGAGAAGCTCGAGCGCAACCAGGTCGCCACCGAGGACGAGGTCAAGCGACGCCAGTTTGCCCTCGCCGGTTCCCGCGCCAAGGCCGCCGCCATCGAAGCCCAGATTGCCGCCATCCAGGCGCAGCTCGATCAGGCCCGGACCGAACTCGCCGTGCTGACCATCCGCGCCCCGCGCGATGGATCCCTCCTCCAGGTCAACCTGCGCGAAGGCGAGTTCGCCCCGGCCGCCGTCCTCAATGAACCCCTGCTCCTGCTGGGCGACACCCGCACCTTCCAGGTCCGTGCGGAAGTGGACGAGCAGAACGCCGTCCTGATCGCCACCAATGCCTCGGCCGTGGCCAGTCTCAAGGGACACGCCGAACGATCCATGCCCCTGCGCTTCGTCCGGATCGAACCTTACGTGGTCCCCAAGCGGAGCCTGACCGGCGACAGCCTCGAGCGGGTCGACACCCGCGTGCTTCAGATCGTCTACGCCTTCGATCGTCCGCCGTTCGCCGTCTATGTCGGACAACAGGTGGACGTGTTCATCGAACGGACGCCCGGTGCGCCCTCGATCTCTTCCGCCACCACCGGAGCGGCGGAGAAGATGCCTTGAACCCTCCCTTTCCACCCCTAACCTCCCAAAGCTTTCGCGCATGAAACACGCCGTCCTCCTCGCCGTCGGTCTCGCGGCCACCCTTCCGCTGTCGTCCGCCTGGGCCGACACCAACACCCCGCCTCCGACGGCTTCCGCGCACGGGTCGGTGCCCCGCTGGCCAGCCGCGCCGCTCACCCGCGAGCAATGCCTCGACCTCGCCCTGACCTGGAATGCGGCGCTGCTCAAGGGCCGTCAGGACATCGCGGAATCCCAGGGGATCGCACTCCAGCAGAAGTCGGCCATCCTCCCCAGGGTCGGCGCGACCGGTGCCTACAACCGGATTGACGAGGAGAAGATCGAGAAGGTGTCGTTCGCGCCGGGAGCGCCCGCGGTGGCGTTCGCCAACAACCAGAACTGGAACGCCACCATCACCGCGACCCAGCCGCTCTTTGCCGGCGGCAAGCTCCGTTCCGCGGCGCGTTCCTCCAAGCTCACCCGGGAAGCCGCCCTGGCCAACTACCAGGCCCTCGTCTCCAATACCCTCCTCGAGGTCCGCGTGGCCTACGACGATGTCCTCCTCGCCGCGGAACAGATCCTCGTCCAGGAAGCCTCCATCCGACTCCTCGAACAGGAACTCACCGACACCAAGCGACGCTTCGATGCCGGCACCGTTCCCCGGTTCAACGTGCTTCGCGCCGAAGTCGAACTGGCCAATGCCCGTCCCCGCCTGATCCGGGCCCGTAACGCGCTCCGCATCGGCCGCAACAACCTGGCCGTCCTGCTCGGGTTCAACGTGCCCCGCGATGCCGACAAGGACATCCCCCTGGACACGGCGGACAAGCTCGTCGCCGTCCCATCGGACCTCCAATTGTCCGATGCGATCGGAAAGGCCGTCGCTCAACGTCCCGAACTGGTTGCCCTGCGCACCGGCGAGAAGATCCGTGGGGAGGAACTGATCCAGGCCCGTTCCGACTACTACCCGCAGCTCTCGGCAGGGGCCGGCTACGGATGGCAATCCCGCAACTTCAACCGGGATCTGTCGCAACCGCTCGAAGGCTGGAATGTCGGAGCCCAGCTCTCCTGGAACTTCTGGGACTTCGGCCTGACCCGCGGAAAGGTCGACGCCGCCAAGGCCCGGCAGACCAAGGCAGGCATCGAGATCGACGACACGGCGCGCCGGATCGAACTGGAAGTGCGCACCGCCTTCTCCAACTTCACCGAGGCCCGCGAGGTCCTCGATTCCCAGACCAAGGTCATTGAGCAGGCCGAGGAAGCCCTCCGCCTCTCCGTGGCCCGTTCGGATGCCGGCACCGGCACCCAACTGGATGTCCTGTCCGCCCAGACCGCCCTCACCGAGACCCGCACCGTCTACTCGGTCGCCTTGCGGGACTACAGCGTCGCCCGCGCCCGCCTCGACCGCGCCATGGGCGAAGGCGTCCGGATGGTCGTCAGTCGCTGAAAAGGCCCTTCGCGCGGACTGGAAGCTTCACCCCAACTTCACGAACTTCCGGCGCGTCCAGGACTACGCGAA
>CAMCFL010000301.1 GCA_945873715.1 Akkermansia muciniphila | reverse complement strand
GCGCCAGGGCATCGGACTTCATCAGCAAGGAACCTGCCTCCGATTCCACAGCAAGGACAGCGCATTCTAGATCCGACCCCGCCCGACGGCGCATCTTGATACTGCCCCCGCTTGGGATCGGACGGCCTCGAGCATCCCAAACGCCCGATAGGGCAAAGAACCTTAACCACGGATGGCGCGGATGAACGCGGATGGGACGGAACTCCGTCACGGAATCAGGCCGCGGGATGAATCCCGATGCACCCCCACGAATGGGCGTGCCGGCAGTCCGCCGGTACTGGGTTGGAGGCAGGAGCGGATTCACCGCCGAGAGCGCTGGGACCGCAGAGTGCCGCAGAAAGAGGCAGGATCTGCCCTGCGATGGCTCCGTGTTCACCGCGCCTCTGCGGTTCATCTTGTTGGAAGGCGCAAACGCGGGCTTCAATGGGGTCGAATCCATATTGTTTACATTTGAATTCCGCAGTCGCCGCGAAGCAAAAGTGCGCCCCAATCATAAACAATTTAGACGCGGCGCCATTCGATCCCTCGGGCAATCACAAGATTGAAATCCTGCAACCACGTTGCCGGATTTCACCTTTGGTCTCCCCCGGAATCTGGCCGCATCAGCGTCCCAGATCCAGGCACCACCAGCTTCCCCCGTTCTTCAATCCATCCCGCAGGTACAGCCTTCCGTCCGCGTAGGCCGGATTGCACCAGTTCACCCCGCAGGCCTGCGCCCGACCCAGTTCCCGGCACTCCGTTCCGTCCGCCGCGAACAGGATCAGTTCCCCTGCATCCGTCAGCATCAGCACCGACGATCCGCCCACCACGACAAAGCCCGCATGCGCCTTGTCGGCCGACGAGGACACCCAACCCGTCTTGGTCCATCGGACCTTGCCTGTTCCCCCATCGACACAAACCACGTCCCGCTGCGCGCCCAACCCAAAGATCCATTCGCCGACGGCCACCGGACTGGAGAAATTGGGGGCGGCCTCCCGATTGTTCCACGATTCGACCGCCTTCCATTGATCGCCCTCGCGGGTGACCTGAAGTGCGATGAGGCCCGCCTGATGCGATCCGACGATCACCCGATTCCCCTGGATCAACGGGGTCATCACGTGTCGGGCGAAGGCCGTCTTCATGGGATGCCGCCATAACACCCGGCCGTTGGCGGCATCAAAACCCACCATGGCATCGGCCATGAAGTTCACCACCTGCCGCGTGCCGTCGATCGTCGCCAGCATGGGTGCGGCGTAGGCGGCAATCTCGCTCCCCCCTTTCCACCGGACGGCTCCGGTGGCGGCGTCGAGGGCCACCATGGCAGCTCCGTTGGTCGATCCGGCCGAGGCCCAGACCCGTCCCTCCTCCACCCAGGGCGCGCCATTGTTGCCATGGCGTGTGGCACCGGGGGCGTTGCCCTTTTCACCGACGAACACCGCGCCGAAATCACGGTCGTAGTTCACCGACCACAGCCGGCTTCCATCCCGCGCGGCAACACAGAGCAATTCGCCTCGGCACGACTGCGCGTAGACGCGACCGTCGACCACCACCGGCGTGCACCGGGGAGCCGCAGGTCCCTGTGAATCCTTGAAGGTCGCATCCACCGTCGCCCGCCACAGTTCACGTCCATCCGCCGCGTCCAACGCCCGCAGGGTCTCCCGGGTCTCCTGGGTGTCCATCACGTACACGCGCCCACCGGCAACGACCGGCGATGCATATCCATCCCCAGCGGGCACCTTCCAACGAGGGCGAACCGTGTCCGGCAACCGGGTGAGCGGTTTCTCACCGACGGCCGTGTGACCGGTGCGCATTGGACCACGCCATTGGGGCCAATCGGCTGCGGGCATGCGGTCCGTCAAGGCCCCACCGAGCATCGAACCCGCCACGACGGCACGCAGAACCGGGAGAAGGTGCATGGAGCCGAGGCTCGCGGAGGAAAGCCGGACGCGTCAATCCGGGGAGCGCCCGGATCAACAGAGTCTCCTCACGTCTCCTACCGGTAGGCGACGAGGTGACGAGGCTCACTTCCACCGAACCGCAGTGCATTTCAACTCGCCTCCCGGAGGCGCGCGCACAGTCTCCGCGCCATGATCTCCCGTCCCTTGGCCTGGACGAGCCTTGTCGTGTCCACCTCGGTCATTCTGGCCCAGGAACCCGCCGCCAACGCACCTGTAACCCGCGCTCCGCTCCCACCTCTTCCTGCCCCGCTCTCCGTCCCCCAACCGGGCCCCACCAACGACGCCCCGTACGCCCCGCAGGCGATCCTTCCCGGCGGCATCGTGATCCCGCTGTATCCACCCGGATCCCCGTTCCTCAAGGCCGATCGGGTCCGGGAAGCCGAGCAATACAACCTGGACCCGCTTCAATGGGGTCGCGTCTATATTGTTTACATTTGACCTGCATGCCCAGCGCCCAGCGCCGAGGGCGTACTGAATAGTCAACAATATAGACGCGACCCCATTGCCTTGACCCCTTCCGAAAACCGTCTCCCGTCCCTACAATCCTTTTACATCGTGGTGACTCCACTCTGACACGGCCGCGCCGGGACTCGGGCAGGGTGGTACCACGATGAAACTCCAACTTCTCCTGGCGGCAGGCTTGGCTTCGGCCCGCCTGTCCACCGCTGATCCCGCCCCCTACACCGCCCACGAGTGGGGCACGTTCACCTCGGTCCAGGGCTCCGACGGGACCCCCCTCCGTTGGAATCCGTTCAACGAGTCGGACCTTCCCAAGTTTGTCCACACGCGGCGGGTTCCCGCCAAGGGAACGACGGTCCAGGCCGCTTCGGTCCCGCTCGCACTTCTCGGACAGAAGGAGTCCTCGCACTGGCTGCAACGGATGGAGACGCCGGTGATCTACTTCCACGCCGAAGCGCCGCTTCGGGTCAACGCGCAGGTCGGATTCCCCAAGGGATTGATCACGGAGTGGTATCCAGCGGCGAGCACCTACGGCCCGGTGTTCGGCGTCACCCAACTCCTTCCTGACGCCAACGAGAGTTTCGCCACCTGGACGGACCTCGAAATCCTGCCTCAAAACGGGAGACCCGCTTCGGATGCCAGCATCCCACCCAAGGAGACTGCGCCCAGCCACTACTACGCCGCACGCAATGCCCGTTCCAATCCGGTCCGGACCACCCGTGGAGTCGGGAAGAGCCTGGATGGAAAGGACGAGACCGAGCAGTTCCTCTTCTACCGGGGCGTGGCTGATTTCGCCTCCCCGATCAAGGTCTCCCAGCCCGGAGCGGACCTGATCATCGAGAACACGGGGCGCGATCCCGTCGGCCAGTTGTTCGTGTGGGAGGCGCGTGGGGCGAAGGCCAGCCTTACCCCGGTGAAATCCCTGGCGGTCGGAGCCACCCACCGCTCCCAAGGCGATCGCAATCGCGTCGAGGGTGAGCGCGCCGCGATGACCCGTGAGTTCAAGTACCGACTCCAGACGGCGCTGGTCGGCGATGGACTCAACCCCGACGAAGCCGCCGCCATGATCCAGACGTGGGCGGATTCCTGGTTCGACGAGGATGGGCTCCGGGTGTTGTACCTCGTTCCGCGTGCGTTCACCGATGCCATCCTCCCGTTGACCCTCACCCCAGCTCCGCGCTCGCTCGCACGGGTGTTCGTGGGACGGGCCGAGGTGCTGCCAGCCGAGATCGAAGCCAAAGCCACGACGCTGGCCACGAAGTTCATCCAGCACGGAGACAACCAGGCCGCACAGGAGTTCGGGAGGCTCGTCGTCCCCCGTTTCACGGACTCCCTGATCAGCCGGGTTCAGACGCAGGAACTGGCGGCCACCGAGGCTTGGCTTCGGGTCGAACCCTCCCTGGAACCCCTCGATAAACGGTCCCAGGCGGCTCAGCAAAAGGTCTCCAACCAATTCGCAGCGCTCCGTTCCGCGGTTGCAAAGAAGCAGGGGCAATAGGCAAATCCCTCACGTCGGCCCACCGTTTCCCCGCAGATCCACCCGCATGCGCAAGGTTGCCCTGGTCTTCATCCTCGCGGTCGTCGCCCCCAGCCTGCTCCTGGCGGGTCTGGCCCTTCGTTCCCTGCGTGACCAGCGATTCGCCGCGGAACGGCAGGAAACCCTCCTCGCGGAATCGACCGCGGCGGAAGTCGCCCGGCAGGTGGAATCCAAGCTGGACGATGCCCTGCGCGAGTTTGCCGCCCAGACCGATGCGCTCATCGGCACCAACACCCCGGCGGAGGCCAGCACCACCTTCGACGAGGGCCTTCGCAAGCGCTGGCCCCAGGCCTCGGTAGGCTTCGTCGTGACGCTGGGAGGAACCTGCATTTCCCCGTCGTTGTTCGCCCATCCGGAGGGGCGGAAGTTCCGGATCGAGAACGAACAATTCCTCTGCAATGCCGAGTCGGTCGAGGTGGTCTGGAACAGTCCGAAGGGCAAGATCAACCTCACCGAGCTCGACTCCCTTCAGCGCACCAAGACGCCCGCAGTCTTCGCCTCCAGCACGGACGTCACCGCGAAAAAGCCGGCGCGCAATTTCCGGGACATCATCGGCAGCTCGCCGGATGGAACCGTGGCGCGGTTCGTCCAGGACGAGCTTCAGATCCTGCTGTGGCACCGCAATGCAACTGACCCGACGGTCGTCTTCGGTGCCCAGCTTCAGATGGCTTCCCTGATCCCCCGGTTGGCCGGCGTCCTGCGGTTCGATCCTGCGCTGGGCGATCGGTTCACGGCGTTGCTGCGGGATGATTCCCAACGGGTGGCCGGCATTTCCAAGGGGTCACCACCCCCTGCCACCGGCATGCGCCCGGTGGCCGCCGCCGACATCGGCGACAAGCTTCCACACTGGCGAGTGGAGATCTTTCCTGCCCATCCCGGGGTGGCCCAAGCCGCCGTCCGCGCCGAGCAGTTCACGATCGCACTCCTCGTTGGGGTGCTTTTGTTGGCCATGGGGATAGGCTCGTGGCTGATCGTCCAGGATCTCCAGAGACAACTGCTCCTCGCCCGCCAGAAAACCGATTTCGTCTCC
>CAMCFL010000300.1 GCA_945873715.1 Akkermansia muciniphila | reverse complement strand
CGATGACCGCTACACCGCTCCGATCCACGGCTTCAAGGACGCGGCGGATTACTGGGCCAGGTCCGCTTCGCGGGGCTTTCTGCCGGGGATCCGGGTGCCGACGCTCCTCGTCAACGCACTGGATGATCCGTTCCTCTCCCTTGGTTGCTTTCCAAGGGACGAGGCTGCTGCCAGTCCCTGGTTCCATCTGGAGGCACCGGACCGCGGCGGCCACGTCGGCTTTGTCTCTTTCGGCGGGAACGGGGATTACTGGTCCGAACGCCGGGCGGTGGAGTTCGCTTCGGGCGCGGTGCAGGCATGAAAATAGGGCCGGGGCCAAGAAGCACCCGGCCCTTGAGACTGAAACCAAGGGGAAGGGGCAGTCGCCCGTGCCCCCGCCCAATCTGGCGGAGGATCAGAGCCGCTTGATGCGGATATTGCGGAAGGAGACCGGGTCGTTGTGACCGGCGAAACCGAAGTGGCCGGACACGCGGTCCTTGCCAGGGTGGGGAGAATTCGCCATCAGATCCTTCACCTGAGAGACGTCTCCGTCGAGGATGACGGTGCCGTTGAGTTCGACCTTGATGCGCGATCCCTTGACGGTGACTTCCTGGAAGTTCCACTCGCCGGCCGGGCGCTGGTAGCCGCGCTGGGCCGCCAACATGCCGTAGGCAGAACCGTGCACCTGACGGGGATCGAGCTTGGACTTGGTGATCTCCTCGTACTTCTCGTCCAGCACCTGCAGTTCGCACATGCCATCATAGGCCGTGTCGCCCTTGCCCGGGTAGCGGATGGCCAGGCCATTATTCCCGCCCGGGGGAAGCTTGAACTCCATCCGGACGACGAAGTCAGCGTACTCGTCCTTGGTGAAGATCGTACCGCCCTTGTGCGCCTTGCAGCGGATGGCACCGTCGACGATCTCGTAGTTGTCCAGCGGCCCCGCCCACCCCGTAAAGTCCTTTCCATTGAACACCGGCTTGAACCCGGGATCTCCGCCCTTGTGCGAGAGGATCGAGTTGGCTTCGTCCGCACCGATCTCGCGGAGGAAGATGTTCCGCCAACGGATCTCGCCGCCGTGGGTCTGGAGGCGGATGGGGCCCGCCGCCGGGATCGCCAGCTTGCGATCGTAATAGTTCTCGAGGTTGGCGTGTTCGACGACCGCCTTGCCGTTGAGCCAGACCGAGACCCGCGCTCCCACCATCACGATGCGGAAGGAATTCCATTCGCCGAACGGCTTGTCGGCGAGGACGAGCGGGTCCTTGCCCGGTTGGCCAGGACTGTTGTTCCACAGGCCGCCGGAACCCTTGGCGCGACCGAGTCCCTGGGTGTCGGCTTCGGTATGATCCCAGATCTGGACCTGGGGAACGCCGCGGAGGTAGATGCCCGAATCCGCCTTGGCCACCGTCTTGTAATCCACCATCAACTCGAAGTTGCCGTAGGGCTGATCGGTCGACGCGTACGCACCGAAGCCGTCGTTCACCAACTCGCCATTCTCGACGTACCAGTGCGGCTTGCCGGTCTTGGCGTTGACTTCGTGCATCTGTGAGGTCCACTTCTCGACCATCTTCGCACGCTCGGCCTCGGGCATGGCCATGAGCTTGCGGTAGTCAAACGTGTCGCCGCCGCGCCAACCCATCAGGTCGCTACCGTTGAACAGGGCGGTGAATCCGATCGGAGGGGGAGTCACCTGGGCCAATGCAGTGCCGCCGACTCCGAGGAGGAGCGCTGCACCGACCAGTGCCGAGGAGAGGAATCCACGCCGGGGGAGGGTGTGTATCATTCCCGTGAGCGTGCCGGCACCACGCATGCCCGGTCAAGATGCGGAGTGGGTCCCTCCAGCGGAAGGGCGCATCCTGACACTGCCCCCGATGCGCCCTGCGAAAGCCTCCGTCCCCGATGCGGCGACCGGACCCGGTGCCCCTTTTCATCCCGGAGGGATGGCAGCGATTAGCCCGGGGTACCACCCCGGGTACTGGCGCGAAAAGTCCGGTCAACCCCGGAGGGGTTGAAGCTCTGCCACCCCTCCGGGGTGGGAGAATCCTGGGGGCGACTGACCCCGGGGTGGAACCCCGGGCTAATCGCTGAAACGCCTCCGGCGTACCGCACACCCGCGGTCTCAGGCGGGGGCAGTGTCAAGATGCGCCCCCAGCGGAAGGGACCCACGCTGGCGCGGATGAATGCGGATGGGGAACTCCGTCTCTGGATCCAACCTGGATCCGGGGTGCCGGCGGCACCGCAATCCGGAGACGCCTCCCCGACGGAGCGGGTCCGGGGGTTGGGAGATCCGTCTTCCGTTCGATCACACTTTGCAAAGTGTGATCCGGTTAGGCTGGCGACGGCCGACTCGGCGGCGCTCCCCGGGGAAAGCCGCGGGTCGCTGCTGGAACTTCTTCGGGGTTTGATCCCATCGATGAACCGAACCCGGGGTGGGGTCACGAACTCGCGGAACTCGTCCCGGCCCGTTGCGGTCCGCTTTGGACTGGATGGGCAAAATCCGTCAGGGGCCGATTGCTCCGACAGCAGGGAATCAGATTGCGGAAAGTTTTGGGTGAATTGCGGCACCGCCGGAAACCGGCTTGAAATCGAGGAATCCGGCGGAATCCGCACGGTCCCTGCACTTGCAAGGCGGGGCATGACTCCTAGCGTGCTGCTTCGCGAAGGCCGTTCCGGCATCCGCCCTGCTTTCCCACGTTCAGAAGACGGTTTGAAGCATCACGACATGAGTTCCGTTGCGTCGATCAAGCCGGGGACGACTCCCGTCCCTGAGTATCGGTTGAGATCGGAGATCGCCCTGGCCTGCCTCCCGCAGAGCCAGAGCGATGCCGGACGCAGTGTGATGTGGGTCAATGCGGTCTGCGCCTTCTTCCTTTTCACCGGGGTGGTCGGGATCAAGGCACCGCTCAATCTGGTTCTCCAGCGGGCGATGGTGGAGGAGTCGACGCTGATTCCGGTCGAGTTCACGCCTCCTCCGGCCGTGTCCCCTCCGACCGAGACTCCCGAGCAGGCCCATCAGGATCCCTCCGTGGACGTGGCCCCGCCGGCCGTCGTTCAACCGGTGGTGGTGGTGGCGGATCCTGCGACGGTGGCGTTCGCGGTGCCGGTGGTGGGCCCGACCATCGAGGCCCGACGCCCGCAAGAGGCCGTTGCGCCGCCCGTTCGGACGGTGGCGGCACCGCCTGCCCCTCCGGTCAACACCGGTCCCCGTTCCTTCCGGGTGGGCGACGGTGGCAATGAAGGCATCTTTGCCCCCCAGCCGGAGTACCCGGCCGATGCGCGGCGCAAGGGCATCGAGGGAACGGTGAAGCTGGAGATCGAGGTGAACGACGACGGCAGCGTGGGGGAAGTCCGAAAGCTGATTCCGTCGGGATCGTTCGTCCTCGATAACAACACGATTTCCTGGGTGAAACGGCGCTGGAAATTCCCGGCGGGAAAGAAGCAGGTGTTGCACACCGAGTTTGTTTACCAGATGGCCACCCAGCGCTGAATGGCCTTCCGCCCCGAACCCTTCGACAAACGACAACTCAACCTGAATCCATCGAATGTTAGCCAATGCCATTGTGGAATTGTTCCTGGACGGTGGTCCGATCATGTGGCCGATCCTGGTGGTCGCGCTGGTGATGGTCGCCGTCATCGCGGAACGGTCGGTCTTCTGGATCCTGCTGGTGCGCCGGCGCAATCCGGCGTCGCTGGAGAAGGTTCTGGCGGCCATGGACAATCATGATTTCAAGGCGGCCGTCACGGTCGCCGGTGGATCGACCGATCCCGTCGTGCGCATGATCCATCAGGGATTGACCCATGTGCACGGATCGTTGGTCGGTGCCCTGCAGGTAGCTGCCGGGGTCGAGATCAAGCGGGCGGGAAAATTCATGGTGATCATCGACACCTGCATCACCTTGGCACCGTTGTTCGGCCTGCTGGGTACCGTCGTCGGCATCATGATGTCCTTCAAGAAAGTGACCGGTGACCTGGCCGTCGAGGCGGTGTCGGCCGGCATTGGTGAGGCCCTGATCGCGACCGCCGCCGGACTGGGGATCGCCATTGCCGGGGTGTTCTTCCTCAACCTTTTCAATGAGCTGCTCGCGAAGCTGCAGTTCGATCTGGAGACCGCTGCAACCAATGTGGAGGTCATGGTGACCAAGGCGAAGCAGGAAGGCTTCGACACCATCACCTTCCGCCGCGAAACCACCCACGCCTGAGCCATGGCCGGAGGAGGCGGAGGAGGGGCTACGGCCCCCACCAGGAAATCGAAATGGGGATCCCCGGTCCCCATCCGGAAGGCGCGCATCGAGATCATCCCGCTGATCGACGTGATGTTCTTCCTCCTCGCATCGTTCATGATGGTGTCCCTCTCCCTGCAAAAGGCGGAGACCTTCAAGATGGACCTGCCGGTGGCCTCCACGTCGGCCCCGGATTTCAAGCCCGACATGCTCAACATCGGGATCGAAAAGGACGGCCGGATCTCGGTGGAAAAGAAGCACCTGGCCCTGGACGAACTGGATCGCATCCTCAAGGAACGCATCCAGAAGAACACCAACACGCCGGTGTACGTCACGGCAGACCGCGCCGCCTTGCACGGGCACGTGAACCGGGTCCTGGAGCGGGTCCGGGCCGCCGGGGTCATGAAGGTTGCCTTCGTCACCGATGCCGGTCAGGCCACGCCTCCGGCGGGAGGACCGCCCAAGGCACCCGCAACCCCGACCGGGAAACCCTGAAGGATCCCCATGCGCCTCGGCTCTCCCATTCCTCTCAAGAAGGCCCGGATCGAGATCATTCCGTTGATCGACGTGATGTTCTTCCTCCTCGCCTCCTTCATGATGGTTTCCCTCAGCATGCAGCGGATCCGCACCATGAAGATGGATCTCCCCTCGGCGGTGAAGGCTTCTTCCACCAAGAAGCCCGACATGGTCGAGGTCCGGATCAACCGGAATGGCGACATCACGGTGGATTCAAAGCACCACTCGCTTCCCGAGTTCCTGGACCTGCTCACCCAACGTCG
>CAMCFL010000299.1 GCA_945873715.1 Akkermansia muciniphila | reverse complement strand
TGCAATTGCGCGCGTAGGCCGCCCGGGTGTCCTTGAGCTTGGAACCGGATTCATCGGCACCGTACATCCGCAGGATGTGTTCCGGCTCGCTGGAGAGATCGGCGATCTCCGGGATGGTGAGCTGCATCCGGGCGGCCAGTTCATAGCTGGCGATGCGGGCCGCGAGGGCCGTATCCCCAGGAAAGCGCTCGGCATGACGCTCGTTGAGGCGCTGGAGGAAGCCGCGGGTGGCGGCGTCTGAATCCGGGGTCACCCCGCCGGGTCGAGCCAGATTGCGGATGGGTTTGGTGGCGTTGAAATCAGTTCCCTGGAAGGCGGCCGGAAGGAAGCCGGGAGCCCAGTTGTTGACGCTGTTCTGGGGTTTCCCACGCGGATCCGGAATGGCGACGTAGGCGGGCAGGCTCTGGTCATCGCTGCCGAGGGCGTAGGTCACCCAGGCCCCGACACAGGGAAACCCGTCGAGGGTGTTCCCGGTCGACATGAAATTCTCGCCGGGCCCATGGGTGTTGGTCTTCCCCTGCATCGAATGGATGAAGCAGAGGTCATCCGCCAGGGCCCCCAGGTGCGGGACGAGTTCGGAGATCATCTTGCCGCTCTGCCCCCGCGGTCGGAACTCCCATGGGCTCCGGTTGAGGGCCCCCTGCTCGCCCTGGAAAGTGATGAGCTTCTCGCTCCCGGGCATCGGCTGCCCGTGACGTCGGATCAGCTCCGGCTTGTAGTCGAACGTGTCCAACTGGCTGCACGCGCCGCTGCAGAAGATCACCAGCACATTCTTCGCGCGCGGCGCGAAGTGCGGGACCCGCGGCGCGTAGGGACGACCCGGATCAATCGTCGGGCGCAGCGGTTCGCGGCCCGAGACATTGGCCCCGAGCATTCCCTGCCGACTGAGCAGGCTGGTCAGGGCAATGGCACCCAGGCCCATGCCGGTGTCAGCGAGGAAACGGCGGCGGTTGAGCAGCGGATGGAGGGAATTCATGGGATGAAAAGGAACTCGTTCGAGTTGAGCACCGCACGGCACAGCGCAGGCAGCCCCTGCGTCTGGACAAACGCCACCGACTCCGACGTCTCACCGGGATCCGGCTCGTGTCCATAGGCCAGCAACCAGATCCGACGCACCTGCCCCGTAACCTCGGTCCCACCCTCCTTCAGCGCCCGGGCCGAGAAGATCTCCGCCTGCTGGACCAGGAACCGGCTGTTGAACAGGTTCAACGCCTGCAATGGCGTCGTGGAAAGACTCCGTCGCGGCATCACCAGGCTGCCATCGGGACAGTCGAAGGCACCAAAGATGCCGTCCTGTTCCATCCGCACCTTGTAGGCGTAGACCATGCGACGCGCCTCGGCCGGACCAAACTCTTCCTTCGGGTGATAGTGATAGACGTTCTCCCGATCGACGTCGTGCAGGTGGAAGCTCGGTCCGCCCGGTTTGCCATCCAGATTGCCGCTGACGGCGAGGATCCCATCCCGGATGCCCTCCGCCTCCAGACGCCGCGGCGGGAAGCGCCAGAGCAGGCGGCTCGCTGCATCCACCCGCATCATGGCGGCGCGGGGCGCACCCGACTGCTTCCAGGTGGCGCTGGTCAGGATCAGGCGGTGCAGATGCTTGACCGACCAGGGCTTCGCGGCAGCACCAGGGACCGGGGTCGGCATCACCAATTCCGCCGCCAACCAATCGAGCAACTGGGGATGCGTCGGACGCGACCCGTTCTTTCCAAAGTCGTTCGGCGTGTCCACCAGTCCGACCCCGAAGTGATGTTGCCACACCCGGTTCACCAGCACGCGCGCGGTCAGCGGATTCGTCGGGCTGGCGATCCAATCGGCCAGCGTCATCCGACGCTCGGCATCGGGGGCATTGGTCGAAAGCACCAGCGGCTGGAACACCGCCAGAGTCCCCGGAGCGACCGCCTCGCGGGGTTGCATCGGGTCACCGCGATGGAACCGCACCGTGCCCGCCGGCTTCCCAAAGTTGCCGGCGTAAACCATGGGGGTCTGGGCAGCGACCTTGCGTTCCTGGCGAACCACCTCCAGATCGGCGAGCCAGCCGCGGCCTTCCTTGGCTTGCGCCTCCGGCAGTCCATCGAAGGAATACATCGGCCCGGCGGGCTTGGGCGTGCCGCCGGCGAAGGGCTCCCGGTCCTCCGCCGTGGCGAGCGTCCGCCACTGATCCGGTTCCACCGCCGCCTCGATCCGATACCGGGTGGCCACGCGATCCCCGAACTGCCCGTTGCGATCGCGTCCCCAGACGATGCGATCAATGCGCTCGGCCTTGGGAAATTCCAGCTTCGCCCAGCCGCCATCCGTCTGGCTGGCAATCCAGGAACGGTTGTTGCCCGGCCGACCGTCATTCAGGTGTTCCAACTGATGGATCTCATACCCCGGCAGCGTTCCCGATGCCGTCGGCTTGGTACCGGCGGAGGCCAACGCCACGTTGCGATCACCCGACCACACCTCGAGTTCGTCGATGCAGGGTTCCCCCCCACTGGACGCGAGGATCGTGAACCGCACGAACCGGGCCTCGACCGGAGGAAAGCTCTCCTCGTTCCGACGGGCATTCACCGCCGGCCGACGCGCGCCCGCAGCTGCGACGGTGTTGGTCACCGGCTTTGGAATGAACCTCGCCAGCTTCTGTTCCAGGGCCGTGATCCGGGCATCGAGTCCCACGACCTTCTCCTTCTGCTCCGGCGGCATCGGCAACGCGCGGTCGCCATGCTGCACCCCCGCAAACAAGGCGGCCATGGCGTAGTACTCCCGATGCAGGATCGGATCGAACTTGTGCGTGTGGCACCGGGCGCAACCCAGCGTCAGCCCGAGGAACGCCGTCCCGGTCGTCCCCACCATGTCGTCGAGTTCATCCGCCCGCTGTTGCGAGGTCAGGACCGGGTCCGGGCTCTTCACGATGTCGAGCGGGCCGCCCACCAGGAATCCGGTGGCGACATCCACCCCGAGGGAGTCCCCGGCGATCTGTTCCCGGACGAACGCGTCGTAGGGCTTGTCGTCGTTGAAGGCGGCAATGACGTAATCGCGATAGCGCCAGGCGTTGGGACGCTCGCGGTTCGTCTCGAATCCATTGCTCTCGGCGAACCGCACCACATCCAGCCAGTGACGCCCCCAGCGTTCGCCGTATCGCGAGTCCGCCAGCACGCGGTCCACCGCCCGTTCAAAGGCACCCGGAGTGGCGTCCGCGACAAACCTCGCGACGTCGTCCGGCGTCGGTGGCACTCCCAACATCACCAGGAACAACCGTCGGATCAGCGTCACCCGGTCCGCCTCCACCGAGGGTGTCACTCCGTTCTCCCGTTGGACCACCGACACCAGCGCATCGATTGGATGCCCGATCGCCGGCACCTCGGGTCGGGCAACCGGCTGAAAGGACCAGTGCGACCGGATCGGATCCGGCCGGGCCACCCCGTCGTCCGGCCAGACGGCACCCTGATCGATCCAGGCGCGCAGCAACCCGATCTGCTCGGACGTCAGTGCATCGCCCTTGGCCGGCATCTTCAGGTCGGGGACGAGCCCGGCGACCATGCGGATCAACGGACTCCCGGCACTGTTTCCCGGGAGGATATCCGGCGCGTGGGTGTCACCCCCGAGCATGGCGGCGGCACGTTCATCGAGGCGCAGGCCCCCCTTCTGTTTCGTCGGGCCGTGGCACTCGAGACAATGCTTCTGGAAGAGGGGCTGGATGTCGCGGGCGAACTCGACGGTGCGCGGGACCGCCGCTGGAAGCTCCGCCGCCGCCGCGTTTGCGGTGAGGACCAGCGTCACCAACGCCCCCCACGCCCACCTGGCAGGCGACCCACATTCTCCATGCCTCGGAACCATGAGGATGATTAAACCCGATTCCCCAGGATCGCGCCATCCTGACAATGAGGCAGTTTCTCTCCGATTTACGATCGTCGCGAAGCGTCCTGGAGTGCGCGCAGCGTCAGCTGCCGCTCTGGTCGCGGGACCTTCGAACACCCAACCCACGCCTTTGCCCCACGACGCACGAGCGTCCCGCCCTCGCGGCCCGGCCGCAGCCCGAATAAGACCCGTCAGCCCAAACCCCGGCGAAGCGGGTAAAAGCGGCAGCTACCGCTGCACGCACTCCAGGACGCTCCGCGCGGAACGATCATCTCGCCCCAGGGGTGAGCCCGCACCCTTGACGGGCAAGAAACAGATTCGAATTTCGGCGCATGCCCGAACAACATTGGCCTCACGCGCCAACCCATCGGCTGGGCGATACCGGGACGTACTTCGTCACCGCAGCGACCCTCGGAAAGACGCATCACTTCCGCGCCGTTCACCGTTTGGAGGTCCTGCATTGAGGATTGCTCGCCGTTGCGAGAGCCCACGGCTGGCATCTCGAGGCGTGGGCCGTCTTCTCCAATCACTACCATTTCGTCGGTTATCCGCCGGCGACCGCCGAAGGGGGAACCACGCTCCCAGCCATGCTGCGGGAACTGCATTCGAAGACTGCCATCTGGATCAACAGCCTCGACCGGGAACCCGGACGTCAGGTCTGGTTCAACTACTGGGAAACACTCCTGACCGTGCAAGTCTCCTACCTCACCCGCCTCGCCTATGTGCATCGCAACGCGGTCAAACACGGCCTCGTCCAGGAGGCCTCCGCCTATCCGTGGTGCTCCGCCGCTTGGTTTGAACGCACCGCGAGCCGTGCCCGGGTGCAAAGCCTCTGCCGGCTCAAGACCGACCGCATCGTCGTAGACGACGACTACCAACCGGTCGTGGACGACCTGTGACCCCCGCACCTCGCGAAGCGTCCTGGAGTGCGCGCAGCGTCAGCTGCCGCTTTGGCCGCGTGCCCCACGGACACCCACGACGGCCCTTTGCCCCAGGACCTGGTGACGCCCCTCCCTCACGGGGGGCCGCAGCCAAAACCAGATCGTCAGCCAAAGGCGCGGCGCAGCGGGCGAAAGCGGCAGCTGACGCTGCACGCACTCCAGGACGCTCCCGCGCAAATCGTGCCTCTTGCCCCGTTC
>CAMCFL010000298.1 GCA_945873715.1 Akkermansia muciniphila | reverse complement strand
GGGCTCACGCTTTACTGGACCGTGCAGAACCTGCTAAGCATCCTGCAAACGAAGCTCACCACCACGAAGCCGCCCACTGCTGCACCGGCCAATCCGACCCCCATGCGCCACGCCAAGCGCTGAGTTCCGCCGCCACCCGCCCGCCCCTGCCGGACCCTTTCAAACCCATGAGCCCTCTCGCGCCAAAGGAAACCCTCCTCCAATTGCTCCATCACCTGGGATTCGCCGACGCACAGGTCGAGGAACTCGATGTCGAAGGACAGTTGATGCTCGACGTCAAGACCGACGACCCAGGCCGACTGATCGGCCGTCAGGGCTCGACGCTGGGGGACCTCCAGTACCTGCTCAACCGGATCGTCCATCGGGGAGACGAAACCACCCCGCGCATCGTCCTGGATGTCGGCGGCTACCGTCGTACGGCCCGCGAACAGTTGATCAAGCGCGCCAAGGAAGGTGCCGAGAAGGTGCGGCGCTGGGGCGACGTCATCGAACTGGAACCGATGAACGCCTACGACCGCCGGATCGTTCATCAGGCCCTCAAGGAAGATCCCGATATCGAGACCCACTCCGTCGAAGTCGAGGGCTCGGAGAAAAAGGTCATCCTCCTTCGCCCCCGCCGGGTTCTTCCCCGGCCCGATCCGGTGGTCTAAGGCCGGTCGCCGCTTGAAGGCCCGCTTCCCTCAGCGGGCGTGCTTCTTCCCGGCCGCGGGCCCCGCGACCTGACAGAGGGGCTTCCCCGGGCAGGACGGACGGGCCGCCCGTCCCCGGGTGCATCTTGAGCTGGTCATGGCTATAGGCCGCCTGCCCTCAGGCGGCGATGTGAAAACGCCCGCTGAGGGCAGCGGGCCTTCATTCGCGACAACCAGCTCAAGATGCGCCCCCCGTCCTTGAACTTCAGCCCTTGCTGAATTCGAGCGATTCCCCGGCCCCCACCGCCACGCGGATGGTGTCCCCCGGCGCAAACCCTCCCGACAGCAGGCGCGTCGCCAGCGGATTGAGCAGGTGCTCCTGGATAGCCCGTTTCAACGGGCGCGCCCCGAACTGGGGATCGTAACCCTCCCGCGCCAGGAACTTCCGGGCGGCGTCCTCGACGACCAAACCCAGTTGTTGCGACTCCAACCGCTTCTGCACGCGGATCAACTGGAGATCCACGATCCTCGCCAGTTCCGCCTCGTCCAGGCTGTCGAAGATCAGCGTGTCATCCACGCGATTGAGGAACTCCGGACGGAAATGCCTCCGCAGTTCCCCGCGCACCGCGTCTTCCATGGCCTGACGGGCACCGGCATCGGTGTGCCCGTCCAGGAAGAACTCCTGGATGATCGGGGACCCCAGGTTCGAGGTCATGATCACCAGCGTGTTCCGGAAATCCACCGTCCGCCCCTGGCCATCGGTCAACCGTCCATCGTCGAGCACCTGCAGCAGGACGTTGAAGACGTCCGGGTGCGCCTTCTCCACCTCGTCGAGCAGGATGACCGAGTAGGGCCGACGCCGGACCGCCTCGCTCAGTTGCCCCCCTTCCTCGTACCCGACATAGCCCGGGGGCGCACCGATGAGCCGGGCGACCGTGTGCTTCTCCATGTACTCGGACATGTCGATCCGGACCATGGCCTGATCGTCGTCGAAGAGGAATTCGGCCAGCGCGCGGGCCAACTCGGTCTTGCCAACCCCCGTCGGGCCCAGGAACAGGAACGAACCGATGGGACGATTGGGATCCTGAAGTCCGGACCGGGCGCGGCGCACCGCGTCGGCGACCGCATGGATCGCCCGGGCCTGACCCACCACCCGTGCACCCAGACGGTTCTCGGCCTGGACGAGTTTCTCCCGGTCGCCTTCGAGCATCCGCGTCACCGGGATGCCGGTCCACGACGCGACCACACGGGCGATGTCCTCGTCGGTGACCTCCTGCGACAGAAGTCGCTGGCCGGCGGGAATCCCGTGCAAGGCCTTCTCGGCCCCGGCGAGCTGCTTCTGCAACTCGGGCAACCGACCGTATTGCAGTTCGGAAGCCTTGCTCAGATCACCGCGGCGCTGCGCCTGTTCCAGTTCGGTCCGGAGATGCTCGACCTGAGCATTGACCACGCTGACGGCATCCAGCGCTGCCCGTTCATTCTGCCATTGGGCATTCAACTTGCCCTGACGCTCGCGCAGGTTGGCCAGGTCCGCCTCCAACCGGCGCAGGCGCTCCCGCGCAGCCTCATCCTTTTCCTTGGCGAGGGCCGTGCGCTCGATCTCCAACTGGAGGATCTGACGGTCGAGCTGATCAATCGAAGTCGGCTTGGAATCCAACTCCATCTTCAGGCGGGAAGCCGCCTCATCCACCAGATCGACCGCCTTGTCCGGCAGGAACCGATCGGCGATGTACCGATGCGAAAGGGTGGCCGCCGCAATCAAGGCGCCATCCTGGATCCGCACGGCGTGATGGGTCTCATAACGTTCCTTCAGCCCGCGCAGGATCGCGATGGTGCTCTCGACCGAAGGCTCCGCGACATGGACCGGTTGGAAGCGACGTTCCAGGGCGGGATCCTTCTCGATGTACTTGCGGTACTCATCGAGCGTCGTCGCGCCGATGCACCGGAGTTCACCCCGGGCCAACTGGGGCTTGAGCATGTTGGCTGCATCGGCCGCACCCTCGGCCTTTCCGGCACCGACGATGGTATGAAGCTCATCGATGAAGAGGATGATCTGTCCTTCGCTCGACGTGACCTCCTTCAGGAATGCCTTCAGCCGATCCTCGAATTCCCCGCGGAACTTCGCGCCGGCAATCATCGACGCGAGATCCATGGCGATCACCCGCTTGTTCTTGAGGCTCTCCGGGACGTCGCCGTTGACGATGCGGCGGGCGATGCCCTCCACGATGGCCGTCTTTCCAACGCCCGGCTCGCCGATCAGCACCGGGTTGTTCTTCGTGCGACGGGTCAAGACCTGCATGACGCGTCGGATCTCTTCGTCCCGGCCGATCACCGGATCGATCTTCCCCTCACGGGCCAGGGCAGTGAGATCGCGCCCATACTTTTCCAGCGTCTGGAACTTGTCCTCCGGGTTGGCGTCGGTGACGCGCTGGTTGCCACGAATCTCCGCCAAGGCCTTGAGGAGAGGGTCCCGCTGAAGCCCGGATCTCTTGGCAATGTCGAGGAAACGGCTGCCGCCCTTCGCCAGCAGGGCCAGGAGCAGATGTTCCGTGGAAACGTAGTCATCCTTGAGCCGGCGTGCTTCATCGAGGGCCGCGGCGAGCACAGCCTGAAATTCCTGGGTCGGATAGACCTGTCCCCCGCCCTGAACCTTCGCGCGACGGCCGAGTTCGGCCTCCAGGTCCGCCTCATAGCGGGAACGCACCACGCCAAGCTTCTGGAGGACCTGGGGAATCAGGCTGTCTTCCTGTCGGGACAGGGCGAGCGCCAGATGTTCCGCGTCGAGTTGTTGATGGGACCGTTCCTGGGCGAGTCCTTGGGCCGCGGAGAGCGCCTCCTGCGCCTTGATCGTCAGCTTGTCGAGATTCATTGGACCAGTGGCCTGCACGGCGGATGCCGTCGGCGAAACCCTGGATTTTCTGGGAAAGCCGGCAAGCCCCCGCGACGCACCGGGCCACCACGGCTCTGCTGGGACAGAGGCAACCGTCCGTTTTGTCACAATGCCGACGTTGCGATCCGAGGCCCTTGAAACATTCTCTGAAAGCCCGTGTCATACGGCGCACGACATGTCTGTCCAGCCTCACTTCCCCCGGCAAATCCCAATCCGGGCCCGGGCTCTCCCCCTCTTCGCCATTGCGGGCGTGCTGCTCTTCGCCCTGCCCGGGTGCAAGCAATCCAAGGAGGTCCAGGTGCAGGCGGAGAAGATCCAGCGACGCAACCTGACCGAACTGGTGATGGCGACCGGGAAGGTTCAACCGGTAACCCAGGTGAAGATCTCCCCCGAAGTCGCCGGTGAGATCATCGAACTGCCCGTCAAGGAAGGGCAGAAAGTCGCCAAGGGCGATCTCCTGCTGCGGATCCGACGAGACCTGTACGAAGCCGGCCTCCGCTCCGCCCAGGCGAGCCTTAAATCCGCCCAGGCCTCCCTCCTCACCTCCGAAGCCAACGAGCGCAAGGCCACCGCTGAATTCCAGCGCAACACCGAACTCTTCCAGCGCAAGCTCGTCTCCGAATCGGTCTTCGACGAGTTCCGCACCTCCGTGGAAGTCGCCCGCGCCACGGCCGCCTCCAGCGCCCAGCAGATCGAGATGGCTCGCGCCACCATCCAGCGCTCCGAGGAAGATCTCCTCAAGACCACCATCAACGCCCCGATCAGCGGCACCGTCACCAAGCTCAACTCCGAGGTCGGCGAGCGCGTTTCCGGCACCGGCATGATGGCGGGAACGGATATCCTGACCGTCGCCGACCTCTCTGTGATGGAAGCCCGGGTCGAGGTCGGAGAGGTCGATGTGGTCCTCATCCAACCCGGCCAGAAGGTCCGCCTGGAGGTCGATTCGTTCCGGGACCGCAAGTTCACTGGCATCGTCACCCAGGTGGCACGCTCGGCCAAGACCCAGGGAGCCGGGACCCAGCAGGAGTCGACCAAGTTCGAGGTCCGCATCCGGATCCAGGACCAGGATACCTTCCTCCCAGGCATGAGCGTCACCGCCGAGATCGAGACACGCTATCGCACCAACGTCCTGGCGGTCCCCATCCAGAGCATCGCGACCCGGCTCCCGAAAGGTTCCAACGCACCGGCGCCCGTGCTGACGGGAACCGGGCCAGAAGGCCCGAGGTCGGGCCAGAATCAGTTCGAACTGGTCGGCAACGCACGCAAGGCGAAGGAAGGTCCCAAGCCCCAGGAAGTCGTCTTCCTGCTCGAGAATGACCAGGTCCGCATGACGCCGGTGAAGCGCGGCATCAGCGACGATACCTACTACGAGATCCTCGCGGGCGTGGCCGAAGGACAGGAAGTGGTCACCGGCAGTTTCCGGGCAATTTCCAAGGAACTCGAAGATGGAAAGGCGGTCACCACCCGGACC
>CAMCFL010000297.1 GCA_945873715.1 Akkermansia muciniphila | reverse complement strand
TGGTTGCATCACCGTGCTGGCGCTCGTTTTCAGCGCGTTCCGCCTGCCACGGCTGTGGCAGGACAAGTCCGCTTCCACCGCCCGCCGCGGATTCATCGGGAGGATCGAGGGTTGGCGTTGGCCGGACTTGGCGGCGCGTTCCGCCTGGCGGACCCGATTGCTGGAATCGAGCCCGATGGTGTGGCTGAGTGGGCGCTATTGGATGCGCGGGGTCAGCGTCTGGATCCTGCTGGCCGTGTGCGCGGTCATCTTCGGGATCTTTGGCCTGGAGATCGGCAAGGATTGGTTCGAGGCACCCACCCTCATCACGACGTCGATCCTGGTCCATCTGGCCCTCAAGCTCTGGATCGCCTCGGAAGCCCCCCGGCAATTCCACGAGGACCGACGGAGCGGCGGAATGGAACTGCTCCTCTCCACCCCGCTCTCCACCGAGGACATCGTGGAGGGACGCATGCGCGCGCTTCGACGGCAGTTCGGCGGCCCCGTGTTCCTCGTGCTGGCGGTGGACGCCGTCTTCCTCCTCACCGGCATCAAGTGGGGGAGCGACAACTCCGCCGGGGAATGGTCCCTCTTCTGGGTCAGTCGGATGATCCTGCTCGTGCTCGACGCCTATGCGATGGGCTGGTCGGGCATGTGGACCGGGATGAAGGTCAGTGGCAATCGCACCACGGGACATGTCCTGCTCCGGATCGTGCTGATGCCCTGGTTGGCGGTGGCGGTGCTGCTGACATTTTTCGGGTTGATGAGCTTCTCCGGAAGCAGTCCTTTCGACCGGTTCGGCTTCCAGGGTGCCCTGGTGGGCTGGCTGCTCCTCTGCGCCGGCAACGACCTCTACTGGCTCGCCTCCGCCCGTCGTCAGCTCCTGACGTCCTTCCGCGACCTCGGCACCTCGCGGCCGGGCGAAAAGAAGTCCGCAACCGCTCCGTGACATCCCGGGCCACCGGCCCTCCAACCAGCATGCGCACCCTTTTCCCAGTCCTCGAACGGGAACTGCGCGTCGCTGCCCGCCGTCCGCAAACCTGGCGACTCCGACTGGCCGCCGCGGGCGCAGCCGTCTTCCTCCTGCTGATCCTCGTCTGGTTCTTCGGTCGTTCCGGCGTCAAAACCTCCAACGGTCAGATCGGTGTCGTCGTCTTCCATACCGTTGCCGGGATGACCGGGGTCTGGGCGCTCTTCCTCGGCTGTCAGAAGACCGCCGACAGCCTCGGACGCGAGCGTCGGGATGGAACCCTGGGTCTGCTCTTCCTCACCGACCTCAGCGGATGGGATGTCATCGCCGGAAAGCTTTTCGCCGCCGCAGTGGATACCGTGTTCCAGTTGGTGGCGGTGGTGCCGGTCCTGATCGTGCCGGTACTTCTGGGCGGAGTGAGCCTGACCCAGATCGGATTGCTCCTGCTCGCGCTGGCCAACGGCCTCCTCCTCTCGCTGGTGTCCGGATTGCTGGCCTCCCTGCTGGCCCGGGATCCCCGTCAGGCAGCCGGTCTGGCCGTCTCGTGGATCCTCGCGCTGCTCTTCATTCCCTGGGGTGTGTTCGCCTTCCTGATGAGCCGGGACAATCCAATCCCCCAGGCGGACGCCGCCTGGTTGTTGCTGGCGAGTCCGTCGATGCCCTTCCTCGCCTCATTCAGCAGCGTCCCGGTCATTCCCTTTTCGCAGGTGGTCCTGGCCAGTACCGCGGCAGTGGCGCTCCAGATGACGCTCACACTGGCCATGATGTGGCTGGCAGCCCGCTGGGTGCGGGTGGTCTGGCAGGAGGGCGGGGGACCGGCATGGCGCTGGCGATGGCAACGGTTCGCCGCGCGCGTCCGGTATGGCGGGATCGTTCGACGCCCGGAGTGGCGCCGGATCTGCCTCGAACACGGGGCGTGGGACTGGCTTTCCCTCCGCGACGTCTGGAAGCCGTGGCTGCCCTGGGTGCTCGTGGGTGCGTTCTTCCTCCTGCAAGCGGTTTCGATGGCGTCGGTGGGAGTTTCCGGGACCATGGGCGTTGGAAGCGGTTTGATGACCTCCGTCTTTCATCTGCTGTTCACCCTGTGGATTGCCGGCGAGGCCGGAATCACCCTCGCGGAACAGCGTCTGGCCGGTGCCTTTGAACTGCTGCTGACCACCGGACTCAAGCCGTCCGACATCCTCCGCGCCCAAAGCCGTGTCCTCTTCCGGATCCTGTCGATGCCCATCGGAGCCCTCCTGGCCTACGACGTGGGTGCAATCCTCTATCTGCCGTGGGGCAGGGAATCGTGGGACACTGTCGCCTTGGGTTGGTGGTTGCACGTTACTGCGCTGCTCCTCACTCCGGCCTACGCGTGGGCCATCCGATGGTCTTCTACCCGTGCCGTCCTCGACGGGCGCGCCATCAACCTGGCGGTGGGTTTGGCCATGAACTCGGTCTATCTCCTCCCCGCCGCTGTCTGCTACGGCGTCTTTGGCGGATTGGCCACCCTGCTGATCCTCGAGAACCACCTGTCATGGGCCCAGAGCCTGACCCTGGCCTTCCTGCCCCCACTCGGGCTCATCGGCGGTTGGTGCCTGTGGTGGGGCACCCGTCAACGGAGTTGGGTCACCGCGCGCTTCCGTGAAGCACTGACCTCCCGGGCCGAGGCGGTGGCATCCTAAGGCACTTCCCCCTGGGACCGCGGAGCTGCATCCGCAGATCGCGCAGATCGCGCAGATGGGGAGTCGCTGGGAGGCGTCCTGGACGGATAGGTCGCCTTCCGTGTTCGGGGCGTGCGATTCGGCCGGGTATGGATTCGGCATCTGCGTCATCTGCGGATAAAATGCTTCGTTCCGGGGATGGGAAATGTTTCGAGCCCCGGGGTTTCCCCCGATACCGTCGCCGCCCATATGGGCGGCTTCTTGAAACGCATCAGCCTCACGCACTGGATCCTGATCTCGATGGTGGTCGGCGTCCTGATCGGATGGGCCTACCCCAAGGAATCCCAGGAGTTGCGGGTGATCTCGGTCCTGTTCCTGAAGATGATCAAATGCATCCTGGTGCCTCTGGTCTTCGGGACCCTCGTGGTCGGGATCGCCAGTCACAGCGATGACTTGAAGGCGGTCGGACGCCTCGCCATCCGATCACTCATCTACTTCGAGGTGGTGACGACCCTGGCCCTCTTCATCGGCCTCGGTGTCGTCAACTTCTCCCGTCCCGGCGATGGTGTCCGACTGCCGCCGCCCGACGCCACGTCGGCCATGGCGTCCCCGGCCAAGGTGACGTTGGCGAGCATCATCGAGCATATCGTTCCCAAGAGCTTCTTCGAGGCTGCCGCCCAGAATGACGTCCTGCAGATCGTCTTCTTCGCCATCGTGTTCGCCATTGCCCTCGCGCAGGTGCCGGCCGATCACCGGGCTCCGATGCTGCGGTTCTGCGAATCGCTCACCGAGGTGATGTTCAAGTTCACCGGGTTGGTGATGAAGTTCGCCCCCTTCGGCATCGGCGCGGCCATGGCCTATACCGTCGGCCACAGCGGTCTCGGGATCCTGGCGAAGCTGGGCATGCTCATCCTCACCCTGTACGTGGGTCTCCTGATCTTCTGCCTGACGGTGCTCCTGCCCATCGCGCTCTGGGCGCGCATTCCCGTCCTTCAATTCCTCAAGGCGATCAAGGACCCGGCCATTCTCGCCTTCACCACCACGTCGTCCGATGCCGCCCTGCCGGACGCCATGAAGCGCATGATCCAGTTCGGGGTTCCGAAGAAGATCGTCTCCTTCGTCATGCCGCTGGGCTACTCCTTCAACCTAGACGGTTCCACCCTCTACCTGGCCGTTGCCTCGGTCTTCGTGGCACAGGCCGCCGGGGTCGAACTGACGATTGGCAAGCAACTCCTGATGCTCCTCACGCTGATGCTCACCTCCAAGGGCATGGCGGGAATCCCCCGGGCCTCTCAGGTCATCCTCGCCGGGACCTTGGTCAGCTTCGGTCTGCCCCTCGAAGGCGTCGCGCTGATCATCGGGGTCGATGAGCTCATGGACATGGCACGCACCACCGTCAATCTGGCAGGCAACTGCCTGGCTACCGCCGTGATGGCCCGTTGGGAAGGAACGTTCCGCAGCGAACCGGCGACCCCGGAACCCACCGCATCGGCGAGTTGAGCGGATCAGGCCCGCTTCGTTCCGCGGCGCTTTACAAACTGCTCCACGTATTTTCCGAGCAGATCCGCCTCGAGATTCACCCGGTCACCCACCTTCCGCTCGTGCAGGGCCGTCACCGTGTGGGTGTGCGGGATGATCCAGATCCGGAAGCCCGTCCGCGTCACTCCGGCCACCGTCAGCGAGATGCCATCCACCGCGATGGACCCCTTGAAGACCACGTATCTCCGCACCTCCTTCGGAGCGGCGATGTCGAGGACATGATCCTGCCCTTGGCGTTCCCAGCGAGTGATCGTCCCGGTTCCATCCACATGCCCGGTGACAAAATGCCCACCGAACCGCGCACCCGCCGCCAGGGCGCGCTCGAGGTTCACGCAGGCACCCACGATCGAATCCGAGAGGTTGGTCCGCTTCCACGTCTCCTGGAGCAGATCAAATTCCAGCGTCCGCTTCTTCCCGCGTCCGGACACTGCCACCACCGTCAGGCAGCAACCGTTGACCGCGATGCTGTCGCCGAGCGCGACGCCCTTTGTCGTCCGGTCCGCTTGCACGCGGAGTCGGATGGATCCAGGCCGGGTTTCAATGCCGGTGATCCGGCCGGTTTCCTCAACAATTCCAGTAAACATGGGGATGAAACGAGCGCCCGCCGCGGGCGTTGCCGTGAGGCGGACCTTCCACCGGAACCCTCCCGGATTCAAAGCCCGGTTTTGAGACAAGGCCGCCTGGGGTGCCGCTTGAGTGGGTCGTAGCGCTGGTCGGCTTTCGGGAATTGCGGGAATTCCGCCTTGCCCAACGAAGCTAGCTGACGTTTATTTCGCCAGCCGGTAACGGCGGGGTAGCCAAGTGGTAAGGCAGAGCTCTGCAAAAGCTCCATCCGTCGGTTCGATTCCGACCCTCGCCTCC
>CAMCFL010000296.1 GCA_945873715.1 Akkermansia muciniphila | reverse complement strand
CGGAATGACCTTCCGGGAACCGTTCAAGCTCGGGCATCCCACCGACCGCGCCGAAGCCGGCACGGTCGGATGCGCCGTCTGAAGCCTGCCGGCAGGGGCCACGTTCCCCGCCCATCGACCCGGACGTCCCTTGGCCAACAAGTACACCTTCACGCTGACCAGCGACGACCGGAAGCGTCCCCTGCCCCACAAGATCATCCTGGGGCTGGGACCGAACGAATCGACGCGGCACGTGGCGATGAAGTTCCTCGGCTGGGTGCTGTTCTTCCGCGACCGACTCTCGATCGACACGGACGTACAGAACGACGCGATCCCCTTCGTGCCGAACCTGGTCGAGTTGGGGTACGACATGCGCCCGCTGCTGTGGGTGGAGTGCGGGGAATGTTCGACGGCCAAGCTGCACAAGATCGCCGTCAAATGTCCGGAGGCGCAGGTCTGGGTGCTGAAACGTTCGGCCGACGAGGCCCAGGCCCTGCTCAAGACCATGGCGAAGGAGGATTTCCGGCGCGACCGCTACGGGGTGATCGCCTTTGATCCCGACTTCTTCTCCGAGGTGTGCGAACTGGTCCGCGAACGCAATGCCTTCCATTGGTTCCGCGGCAGCCTTGAGGACGGCACCATGCAGTTCGAACTGAACCAACTGTGGTTCGACACGCAGTTCGAGGTGTTTCGCCACTGACGGGTGCATCTTGAGTTTGTTGTCAGGGATGTAGGCCTGCTGCCCTCAGCGGGCGTTTTCATGTCGCCGCCTGAGGGCAGGCGGCCTCCACGCATGACAAACTCCAGATGCCCCCACCACTGACTTCCTCCAAGGAATTGCCTTCCCACCTGCGGAATCCCCCCGGCAGACTCCCCATCATGCGTAAGCGGCGCGAGGCCCGGGAACGGGCTGTGCAATTCCTATTTCAGTTCGACATGAATCCGGCCGAGGACCTCGAGGCCGCTCTCAACACGTTCTGGGACAACACCCGGCTCAATGCCGCACTCGATGCCCATGGCCCGACCTGGGGCGAGAAGGTCGTCAGCCCCCCTCCCAACGCCGAGGACACCGCCACCCGCCTTTTCGCTGAGACCCTCCTCCGCGGCGTGCTCCAGCACCGCGAAATGCTCGATGACATCATCCGGCGTCACGCCAAGAACTGGGACCTGCACCGGATGGCCGTCGTCGATCGCAACATCCTGCGGCTGGCGATCCATGAAATGCTCCACCGCGATGACATCCCACCCGTGGTCAGCATCAATGAGGCAGTCGACATCGCGAAGAAGTTCTCCACCGTGGAAAGCGGCAAGTTCGTCAATGGCATCCTCGACAAGGTGAAGGACGAAGTCCTCCGCCCCGCTCGTACCGCCAAGGACACGCCGATCCTGTGAAGACGGCGGACCTTCATCTTCACACCCACTTCTCGGACGGCACCTTCTCCCCGGAGGAACTCGCCGCGCGCGCGCAGGGTCATGGCTTCAACGCCCTGGCCTTGACCGACCACGACACGCTGGACGGCTGCGAACGCATGGCCTTCGCCTGCGCCACCCACGGCATCGAATTCATCCCCGGGGCTGAACTGACCGCGGATGTCGATGGCAAGGAAGTGCACATCCTCGGGTACTGGCTCGACGCCGGCTCAACCCGGTTGGTCAGCGAACTCCGTCGCTTCCAGGCCGCCCGGCAACAACGCATCCACGACAGCGTCGCGCGTCTCAACGCCGCCGGAATCCCTCTCCAGGTCGAGAACGTCCTCGCCATCGCCAACTGCGCCTCGCCCGGACGTCCCCACCTGGCCCGTGCCCTCGTCGAGGCCGGTCACGCCAACGATTACGACCATGCCTTCGAACGTTACCTGAAGAAGGGACGCGTCGCCTTCGTTCCCAAGGCGCGCATGACCGCCGCCGAGGCGGTCCAACTCATCCACGGGGCCGGCGGGGCCGCCGTCCTCGCTCACCCTGCCCTCTACCGCAACGATGGCCTGATCCCGAAGATCGTCGAGGCGGGCATCGACGGCATCGAGTGCTGGCACACGCGCCATTCGGAGTCGGCCACCAACAATTACATCCGGCTCGCTGCCGAACTGGGGCTCGTGGCCACCGGGGGCTCCGATTGTCACGGTCTCGCCAAGGGCACGCCCCTGATCGGCTCCGTGAAACTGCCGTACACCCACGTCGAGGCTCTCGCAGCCCGACGCCCCGCCCGCTCCGATTCCTGACCTCACTTTCCGCCATGGGATTCTTCGACAAGATCAAGTCCGCCATCACCAAGACGACCTCGGCGCTCTCGCACGAGATCAAGCGCATCGTCACCCGCTCACCCCGCCTCACCGGGAACAGCCTGGAGGAACTCGAGGCCGCCCTCCTTGGTGCCGATCTCGGCCTCCCGATGGCCCAGCAGATCATCGCCGCGGTCCGGGCCGCCTATGAGAGTCAGGGTCGCTCGGGTCTGGATGTCTTCGAAATCGCAGCCCGCGAGGTCGAGAAGTCCTTGTCGTCCGTCTCCACCGCCCTGATCCGCCAAACCGACGGCCCCACGGTCGTCTCCCTCGTCGGCATCAACGGCACCGGCAAGACGACCACCGCGGCCAAGCTCGCCCATCTGATCCAAGGCCAGGGTGGCATCGCGGTCCTGGCGGCCTGTGACACCTTTCGCGCGGCGGCCATCGAACAACTGAAGCTCTGGGGAACGCGCCTCAACATTCCCGTGGTCGCCGGTGCCTATCAGGCCGATCCCGCCGCCGTCGCCCACGACGCCATCACCGCGGCCCTCGCGAGGAACGCCACCTACCTGTTCATCGACACGGCCGGCCGCCTTCACACCAAGCACAACCTGATGCAGGAACTCGCCAAGGTGCACCGCGTGATGGATCGCAAGCTGGCCGGCGCGCCCCACGAGGTCTTGCTCGTCCTCGATGGTTCCTCCGGTCAGAACGCCATCAACCAGGCCCGCGAATTCAACAAGATCTGCAAGCTCACCGGGCTGGTCATCACCAAGCTCGATGGCACTTCCAAGGGTGGAGTCGTGGTCGCCATCCAACGCGAACTCGGCATCCCGGTTAAGTTCATCGGCGTGGGCGAACAACCCGACGACCTCCAACCCTTCATCGCCCGCGACTTCGCCAACGCCCTGTTCGAGATCCGGGATTGAGGGCACGCAGAACGGCCCTCGACCACAGATCTTCCGGAAAGCCGCGTTTGTTTATCCGCAGATGGCGCAGATGACGCAGATGGGGAGGCTCTCCGGCACGTTCAACGCGGGGCTTCGGCCTTGGGTGCAGGCGGGGGTGCCTTATCTTGCATGTAGGCCCGCTGCCCTCAGCGGGCGCCGCCTCGATGCCGCATGAAGGCAGGCGGCCTCCGGCGATGGTTCGCCTACGATGCAAGTCTACAGGATAACTGCTTGGTTATCTGCGCCATCTGCGCCATCTGCGGATAACCCTTTCCGGTCTCAGCCTTCCTTCACGGCGCCTCGAAGAACGCCGGATGGCCCCGGTGCCGACGCCGGAGCGGCACGCGACAGGTATCGCCCAGGCAATGACGGTTCCGCTCGACCCAGCCATACGCCGCATCCACCCCGCAACGAACCCCCGGCAACCCGCCCATCCAGGCGACCGGCGCGAGCCACCCGATCTGACGCCCGAGGAAGAGCATCGCGTCCACTCCGCCCAACCGCCGTCCATCGTCCAACAACAACTGGATCTCACCCGGGAGTTCGCCCGGCAGGAGATTCAGTTCGGCAGCGACCGCCGGATCCTGGAGCGGAACAAAAGGAAAGCCACGGGGGGCGAGGACGGGATGCCACTGATCGCGGAGACCGGTGCAGATGGGACAGAGGGAATCGAAGGCGACACGCCCGCGCACTTCCACAGTCTTTCCACAATCAACTTTCATTTCAGTATTCACAGAAACCTCCATTCAAAAAAAGGGACCGAGTTCAGCAAAATCTTCCGAAGTTCTATCCGCAGATGGCGCAGATGGCGCAGATGGGAAGGAGTTTTCCCGCCGGATCGTCCTGAGTTGCCAGGACGGACGCTCGCCTCGTCTGCGATGCGTCCAGAAGTCTTTAGAATCTGCGTCATCTGCGCCATCTGCGGATAAATACCTGCGGTTTCCCGCCCCCATCCAGTCACCGTAATCTTCCCGGTCAGTTCGGGCCCACTCCCAGCATCTTGAGCGCTTTGTCGCCCATCGACGCCAACCGGGACAGGGCGGACGGTGACCATCCGCGCAACTGCTGGTACCAGCCGGTGGTCAGTTCAAAAAAGCTGAGCAATTCGCGAAGTTTCGCTTCGGTATGGCTGTCCGGAGTCTTGGCCTTGGTGGACTCGGCGATGCACTCCCGCAGGAGGGCAAGGGTCGGATCCACTTCGCGCTTCTTGCGTTCGTCGGCGATCGTCCGGAACAACTCCCAGACATCCTTCATGCTCTCGAAGTGATCGCGTCGATCGCCCATGACATGGACGCGTTTCACGATGCCCCAACCCTGGAGTTCCTTGAGGCTGTTGGAGACGTTGGAGCGGGCAACCCCGAGGGTCGCGGTGATCTCCTCGGCTTGAAGCGGACGTGGCGAGATGAAGAGGAGCGCATGGATCTGGGCAACGGTACGATTGACGCCCCATTGCGCGCCCATCTCGCCCCAGTGCAGAATGAATTTCTCCTGAACCGCCGTCAGTTTGCCTTCTTCAGCCATTTCTGCCCTAACAGAAACCACTGATTGAGGCGGGTGTCAAGGGTGCCGGCCCAGATCGAACCCCGAAGCCAAGGGAGCTTTAACCGCAGATGGACGCAGATGACCGCAGATGGGGCGCTCAAAACCAGGAAGAGGCATCCACGGATCCACGGATCCTGATGGATTGAGACAACGTGGATTCGTGGATGCCAACTCCTGCCCTACTCCCTCCGCATTCGATAGAAGCGGGTCGATCCGGCGATGGCATTCGTGACCACGTTCCGGAAGCCCACCGCCGCGGGGTCCGCCGGGATTCATCCCACGGCCTGATTTCGTCCCGGAGTCCCGTCCCATCCGCGTTCATCCGCGCGATCCGCGGTC
>CAMCFL010000295.1 GCA_945873715.1 Akkermansia muciniphila | reverse complement strand
GGTCTTCCGGAGTCGCACGTCATGGACTTGGAAGTCTTCCGCGCCATGAAACGATCCATCCTCCTCGCCACATTCCTGTCTTTCTGTGTGCTGGCTCCCTCCCTGAAAGCCGACAACGAGATCGGATTCGTCGAGCGATTCGCCTTCGCCCCGGATCGCGAAGCGGTCCTGGGGGAGCTCGTTCCGGGAACGGAGGACTACTACTTCTTCCACGCCCTCCACTATCAGAACTCCGCCCAGAAGCCGAAGCTGGCGGCCATCCTGGAACAGTGGGGCAAGCGGTACCCGAACTCCGAGCGACGTCGGATCCTGGAGAATCGCGAAGCCCTCCTGGCGTACGACAGCGATCCGCAACAGACCCTCAAGTATCTCCGCGAACGCCTTGGGTTGTCCTTCGATCACGTCCAGACCGTTCGCGACCGCAAACCCGATCTCCCCGTCACTCTGGATCCCACCCGGATCGCCCGGGAAGTGTACCTCCGCGCGGCCCTGGCGGACGACAACCTCGGCGGGCTCTCGATGGAGGTCCTGGAACGTCTGGTGCGCGACCCCGCGTCGCTCCGGCCGGTTCAACGCCGGGCGTTGCTCGGGAAGCTGACCCGGCCCGACATCGCCGGCTTGGTCGAACTGATTGCCGAGGATCTGAAATCGAAGGAGTCCCGTGGCTTTGGCGAGTTCGCCATTCATCGTGCCCTGCTTCCCGCCCAGTTGGATCCATTGAAGGAACAGGTGCCCGCGGTCGCAGTGCAACAGGCCTATGTCCATGCCCGCGTCCGCAAGCTGGCTCCGGGAGCGGATGCGGACGGCGAGTTCGATCCGACCGACCGTGAGGCCTGGCTGACGCGGCTCTGGGACTATCTGAAGCCCCTGCCGCCTGCCTTCAATTCGCTCAAGGCGCACGTCCTCCACGCACGCCTGCAGTTCGACCGCACCCGCGGGGTCTATGACCGCGCCCGGTTCCTGGAGTACCTCAAACTCCCGCGGCCGGTGTCCTACATGAACCCGAAGTACCTCGAACAGACCGAGGCCGGGCGTTACCGGGCCGATCTCAATGCCCGGTTCGAGGATCTGCGACTAGGGTTGCCTCCCGTGGGATCGGATGAAGCCCTCGTGCGCGAGTTCGTGCTGCGCCTCTCGGTTGATGACGCCTCATGGGAACCGTGGACCGAATGGTTGCGCGACACCTGGGTGAAGCCGGTGTTCGCCGAGGCCAAGATCTGCGCCGGAGCCGCCGAGCCCGAGAAGTGGGCTTCGCTCCTTTCGCCCTCCGCCTATCAGGCCCTCCGCGATCGCGTGGACATCGAGTTCGCCGCGACCAACCCCGCCTTTCATCCGGTCGATGGCGAGGTCGCGGTGGACGTGGTCCTCAAGAACACCCCCAAGCTCATCGTGAAGATCTATGAGATCAACACGCTGGGATTTCACCTCGCCCAGTCGCGGCAGCTCAACACCGACCTCAACCTCGATGGTCTGGTCGCGAACTTGGAGCAGACCTACGACGGCGATGCATCTCCCTTCAAACGCGTCCCACGCTCCTTCCGCTTCCCCGAACTGAAGGGCAAACGCGGTGCCTGGATCATCGAGTTCATCGGTGGCGGCAAATCCTCCCGGGCCCTCCTCCGCAAGGGACGTTACTCGCTGGTCCAACGCACCGGTGCCGCCGGCGAGTTCCTCACCGTCCTCGACGAATCCCGCAAGCCCGCCACCAACGCCGTCGCCTGGCTCGACGGTCGCAGGCTGCTGCCGGATCCCAAGGACGGACGCATCCTGGTCCCGTTCACCGCCTCGCCCGGGCGTCGTCCGATCCTGTTGGCGGAACCGGATGGAAGCTTCGCGAGTCTGACCCAGTTCGATCACGGCGCGGAATATTACCGGCTCGATGCCCAGTTCCATGTCGAACGCGAGCAACTGCTGGCCCGGCGTGAAGCGACCCTCGCGGTCCGGCCGGCCCTCTTGCTCGGGAATGAGCCGGTCGCGCCCGGTCTGCTGGAGGACACCCGCCTGATCATCACGTCCACCACGCTGGATGGCATCGACACCACTACCGAGGTCAAGTCGCCCAAGCTCTCTGCCGATCGCGTCTTCACCCACACCTTCCGCGTCCCGGAACGTCTGGCCTCGCTTCGCGTGACGTTGCACGGGCGCGTGCCGGTGCTCACCCGCGGTGGCGAGAAGCAGGACCTCGAAGAGTCGCATGTCTGGGAGGTGAACGGCATCGACCGCACCGAAGCCATCCAGGGCGGGCACTTCAATCGCTTTGGTCCAGACCACGTCTTCGAACTGCTCGGTCGCAATGGCGAACCCATCCCCGACCAGCAGATCCTCCTCACCTTCCACCGTCGTGGCTTCGATCACACCGAGTCGGTCGCCCTCCGCACCGACGAACGGGGGCGGATCGCCCTCGGCCCACTCGCCGACATCGAGCGGGTCAGTGCCCGGATGCCGGATCAGTCCGTCAGCCAATCCTCCCTGCGCGATCATCAGAGGACCTGGCCCACCGAGCTCCATGCCCGCCCGGGGGAAGTGCTTCAGGTTCCCTGGGGTTTGCCGATGGACGGCGGGGCGGTGTCGTTGCTGGAAGTCCGCTCGGGCGAGTTCGTCGCTGATCGCACTGCGGCCGTGAAGCCGAAGGGTGGCTTTCTGGAATTGAGCGGCCTGGAACCCGGTGATTACTCCCTCCGCCTCCGGGACGAGGAGGAACACGAAATCACCGTGCGCATCGCCGCCGCGGATCCGGTGGGACGCTGGCTGGTCGGGAACAACCGGTCCCTTGAAGTCCGTTCGAACCGCCTTCTCCAGGTCGAGCCCGTCAACCTCGACACCAATCAGCTTACCCTTCAGCTCCGCAACTGGAACGCCCAGACCCGCGTGCACATCGCGGCCACCCGCTTTCTCCCGGACCGCAACCTGTTCGACGGTCTGGCCGGATTCGACCGGCTCGGCCTGTCGCGGGAGATCCCCGAGCGCCTCCCCAACCTCTACTCCGGCGGACGTGCCATCGGGGATGAGTACCGCTATATCCTCGAACGCCGGTACGCGACCAAGTTCCCCGGCAACCTGCTCAGTCGGCCCGGTCTCCTGCTGAACCCGTGGGAGAAGCGGTCCACCGACATCGATGCGCTTGGCCAGAACGGACGCCAGAATCCCCTCGCCACCTCGGGAGAACGGAACGCGATGAGGATGTCCGCGGAGGCCGCATCGATGATGGATCGCAGTGCCATGGCCGGGACGGTTGGATTGAACTTCGACTTCCTCGCGGAGGCGGCCTCCGTCCTCTTCAACCTCGTTCCCGATACCAACGGCGTGGTCCGCATCCCGATCTCCGCCCTGGGCGATCGCCAGACCGTCCAGGTGTACGTCGAGTCGGCGGACCAGGCGGTGTGGGGACTCTATTCGCTTTCGGAACGTCCCACCCGATTCCGCGACCTGCGGCTCTCGCGGAATCTCGATCCCGGCCAGCCCTTCACCGAGACCAAGGACATTTCGATCCTCGCGCGGGGTGCGACGCTCACCATCACCAACCTGTTGGCGGGTGACCTGGAGACCTATGACAGCCTTGGCTCGGTCCATGCCCTGTTCACCACGTTGAACGGCAACACCAACCTGGCGAAGTTCTCCTGGATCCTCCAGTGGCCGAAGCTCACCGAGACGGAGAAACGCGCGAAGTATTCCGAGTTCGCCTCGCATGAACTCAGCTTCTTCCTCAGCCGCAAGGATCCGAAGTTCTTCACCGACGTCATCCAACCCTACCTGCGGAACAAGAAGGACAAGACGTTCCTCGACGAGTACCTGCTCGCGACCGATCTCTCGCGTCATCTGGAACCCTGGGCCTACGCCCGGCTCAATGTCGTCGAGCGCGCGCTCCTCGCCCAACGGCTCCCCGCCCAGGCCGCCAGCACCGCCCGACATCTCCGCGAACTCTGGGAGTTGCTCCCGCCTGATCCCGAGGCCGCTGATCGCCTCTTTGAAACCGCCCTCCGCGGGCGCGCTCTGGATCAGGCCGCAGGGGAGTTCACCAATTCCGTCTCCGGTCGACTTCGCGAGGAGGCGGATCGGAGGGACCAGAACCTGACGGCACTCCCGATGCCGGTGGCACCTTCAGGCCCGGTCGGTGCCGGTGGCGGCTTGAGCGCCGCGGCAGCCAAGTCTTCCCGGGGGGCCATGGCCGGCCGCCGGATGGCCGCCGGCATGCCGGCGGCCGATGCACTGGCGGATCAACCCGTGGCGTTGGGCTTCGACGTTGCTGGGACGTCGGACGCCAGCCTCGAAGAGGAGAAGTTGAAGCGCATCTCCGCCCTGCAACAGGCGTACTACCGCCCGTTGGGAGCGACCCGGGAATGGGCCGAGAACAATTACTATCGGCTGCCCATCGGCGAGCAGGACGCCGACCTGGTTTCGATCAACGCCTTCTGGCGCGACTTCGCCGCCTGGGATGGTCGGGCTCCGTTCCTGTCCATCCACCTCGCCGAGGCCCACCGCTCCTTCACCGAGATGATGCTCGCTCTCGCCGTCCTGGATCTTCCCTTCGACGCTCCCGGCCACAGCCTCAAGTCCGACAACAATACCTTCACCTTCACCGCGGCCGGTCCGGTCATCGTCTTCCAGAAGCAGTTCCGTCCGGCGGCGCGTGCGGGCGACAAGTCACCGACCTTGCTGGTCAGTGAATCCTACTTCCGCCACGACGCCCGCTACCGGGTCGAAGGCAACGAGAAGTTCGATCAGTTCGTCACCGACGAGTTCCTCAGCGGGGTGGTGTACGGGGCGCATGTGGTGGTCGGCAATCCGGGTTCTTCTCCGATCAAGGTGGATCTCCTCACCCAGATCCCCCGCGGCGCCCTGCCGGTTCTCGGGGGCAAGGTCACCCAGAGCCGCTATGTCCGGCTCGCGCCCTATGTCACCCAGCAGTTCGAGTATCATTTCTATTTCCCGGAACCGGCGACCAACGCCACCTCGTTCCCCCACTTCCCGGCTCATGCCAGCGTCGCCGGGAAGTCCGCCGCATCCGCACGCGGTCTCGACTTCCGGGTGGTCCG
>CAMCFL010000294.1 GCA_945873715.1 Akkermansia muciniphila | reverse complement strand
GGCAGGAGTTCGCTGGCCCAGGTGCCGGACTTGCCGTGCTGGGCAAACTTGAAGGCCGATCCGGCGAGCGGCAACGATGCCTGGTTGCCCGACATGCCAGTCAACCGCTGACCGCGCCGGACGGAATCCGGCAACTCCTGCCCATGCCGTTCGTTCAGCAGCGGCTTATAGTCCCAGGTTTCGAGCTGCGACGGACCTCCGCTCATGAAGAGGTAGATCACCCGCTTGGCCCGAGGCAGACCGTGCGGCGCACCGAGGAGGCCGTGGTCAAAATCGCCAGCGGCCCGGACGGACGTCGGACCGAGCAGGTCGGCGAGTGCCAGGCCACCGAGACCCAGACCGAACCGGTTGAGGAACTGGCGTCGGCTCAGGCCGAGAGCCGGAAGTGGACCCGTGCAGAGGGGAGCATTCATCGCTTCATCACGAACTCATCGTGGTTCATCAGGGTGGAGACCAGGACCGTTGCGGCCGCCAACTCGGTCGGGGAAAGGGATGGGTCGCGAGGGGATTCACCGATCCCGACGTACTTCGTCGCCGCCTCCGGACGCAGGCGGAAACCCTCGCGTTGTTCGGACAGCAGCCGGATCAGGACCTCGCCCTCGCGGGCCGTGGCATCGCGACCGAGAACCTGGCGGAAGAGGCGACGGAGGCGCGCTGGATCATCGGGCACTTCCTTCCAGACCTGCTGGGCAAGCACGCGGGCCGCCTCAAGGAACTGCGGATCATTGAGGAGTACCAGCGCCTGCATCGGGGTCGAGGTTGACTCCCGTTTGGCGGTGCAGACCTCCCGTGAGGGCGCATCAAAGGTCAGCATTGAAGGCGGGGGTGCCGTCCGACGCCAGAAGGTATAGAGACTGCGTCGATACAAGGCTTCTCCGTGATCCTGGGTATAGGTCTTGCCCGTCCCGGACTCCTCCCACACCCCCACCGGCTGGTACGGCTTCACCGAGCGCCCGCCCAACTTGCCCACCAACAGGCCGCTGACCGTCAGGGCCCGGTCGCGGACCACCTCCGCTGACAACCGATGCCGCGGACCGCGGGCGAACAGCAGATTCTCGGGGTCGCGTTGTGCCAGGGCCGGCGTCATCACCGAGGCCTGTCGATAGGTCGCCGAGGTCACCAGCAACCGATGCAGCGCCTTGCGATCCCAGCCGCTCTCCATGAATCGCGACGCCAGCCAGTCGAGCAACTCCGGATGGGTCGGTGCCCTGCCCTGCATTCCAAAGTCCTCGACCGTCGAGACCAGACCCCGACCAAAATGAAGCTTCCACGCCCGGTTCACCACCACCCGCGAAGTCAAGGGATGCCGCGGATCGGTGATCCAACGGGCCAACCCCAATCGGTTCCTGGGCAACCCGTCCGGGAAGGGAAAGATCCGCTCTGGTGTGGCCGGATCCACCGGGGTCGTCGGAGCATCGTAGGCACCCCGGGCCAGAACATGGGTCGGGCGCCGCCCCGCCATCTCCTGCATGACCATGATCTCCTTCAGACCGGTCACGAACGTGTCTTCCCCCCGGGCAGCCCGCTGGTATTCGTCCCGGGCCTTCTGAACGGCGGAATCCTTGCGAAGCGCCTGCCAGGCCAGGCGCTCCTCCGGACTGGATTCCCCGGCCCGCCCGGCAATGCGTGCCACCTCCGCCGCCGTCAGGTCCACGTCGTAAACTTCCAGGTCGTCCACGCGACCCCGACGGAACCCGTTGTCACGGAATCGGGCTCCCAGGCTGAGCCAGAGCGAACCCGCTCCGGAATCCCCCCATTCACCGCGATGTTGGATGTCCTTGTAGAGATGATCCCGGACGACCTCGCACTCGATCGACTGACCATTCAGGAACATCCGGAGCCCCGCGGCCTGGCTGGACCCGTCGTAGGTGACCGTCACATGGGACCACTCACCGGCCGGGAGCGGCTTCTTCGCCCGGATGGCGATGGCGTTGCCCGGCCAGAAATGGATCAGCGCAAAGGACGGACGCCCCGCATCGAGCACCAACTCGTAGCCGCGACTGCCGGAATCCGTCCACGCCTGGGAACAATGAAGGACCACCGCCCGTGGCTGGATCTCCTCCGGACGCAGACGGAGCGCGACCGAGAATCGGTCGGTGCGGGCGAAGCGTCCCACGCCCGGACAGTTCACCGCGTCATCCCCGTTGAACTCGAGAGCCTGGCCACGGACACCCTCCACCAGTTTGAGCGCTCCCTCGGCCGCCCCGTTGGTCGCCACCACATTCGGGCTCTTGCCACCTGCGAGTTGGTCGAAGGGATATCGGGCAATGGGCTTTGGAACCACGATCCCGGAGTCCGCCGGCACCTCGCGCACGGCCGCGACCGCCGCTCGCAGCGCCGCCTGCGCCTCCGCCACGCCGGCCTTCAACCGCGCGTGACGGGCCGCCTGTCCCTCGCCGTACAGGAACATCGTCGGGGTCGGCGTGGCCGTGGTGAAGTGGGAGTACAACCCGGACTCGTCGATGTTGTTGAAGAAGGCAAAGAAGGAGTAGTAGTCCCGTTGGCTGATGGGATCGTACTTGTGATCGTGGCACCGGCAGCATTCCAGCGTCAGCCCCAGAATGGAGGTCCCGACCGTGTGGACCCGGTCCGAGACGTATTCCGCCCGCCATTCCTCCTCGATGCTGCCGCCCTCATTCGTCTGGCGATGCAGCCGGTTGAAGGCCGTCGCCAACACCTGTTCCTCGCTCGGATCCGGAAGGAGATCCCCGGCCAGTTGCCAGGTGAGGAACTGGTCGTAGGACAGATTCGAGTTGATGGCGCGAACCACCCAGTCGCGCCACGGTGACAGGTCGCGTTCCGCATCGGTCTGAAACCCGTAGGTGTCCGCATACCGGGCCAGATCCAGCCATTCCGAAGCGAACCGTTCCCCGTACGCCGGCGACGCCAGCAATCGATCCACATAAGCCTCATACGCTCCCGGAGCGGGATCGGCGGCGAGCCGTCGCACTTCCTCTTGCAGCGGCGGCAACCCCACCAGATCCAGCGAAGCCCGTCGCGCCAGCGTCTCGATCGCAGCCTCCGCCGAGGGCGTCAGGCCCTCGCCTTCCAACCGCGCCAGGATGAACCGATCCAGGTCGTTCCTTGGCCAGGCCCCATTCTTGACCCCCGGAACCGCCCGTGCCTGGACGCTCTCGAAGGACCAATGCTTCCCCCACGGTGCCCCCTCCGCCACCCAACGCTTCAAGAGATCCTTCTGCCCCGGTGTCAGCGCCCGATGCGACGACGGCGGCGGCATGAGATCCTCCACGTCGTCCGTGTACAGGCGCTTCACCAACTCACTGGCGTCCGGTTTCCCCGGCACGAGGACCGCCTTGCCGTCCTTCACCCGCAATGCCCCCTCACGCAGGTCCAGTCGGAGCCCCGCCTTGCGCCCCGTCTCGGCAGGCCCGTGACAGTGAAAACAGTTGTCGGAAAGGATCGGCAGCACCTCCCGGGCGAAATCGACCGGAGCGGCCGCGAGCATCACCCGGAGAGACAGGGTGCAGGCCACCCACGCGAAGCGCTGGAGACAAGTTGCTAACGGCATGCCGTACACCCCCGAATAATGGCCCAGCTGCGAGGGCAAGCCATCCAATTTCTCAGTTGGCCGCCCCCGCCGCCAGCACCGCCCGGACCCGCCGCGAGAACCCCATGGCATCCTCCAAGATCGCGCCATACCCCACCGCCTGTTGTCCCACCGATCGATCGTCGCTCACGACAAAGACCGCCGGTGTCGCCGGATCCCCACGCAGATGCCTCAATTCGCCGATCAGAACGGCATCCGCCCGATCGCGGCCATCGCCCCCCGACCAGACGATCCGCAGGTTGGGAGCCAGATCACGGTGGTTGCTGTCCCGGCCATCCGCCATCAGCAGGATCCGCCCCAGCGCCACCCGCTCCGCCAAGCGCCGGAGCAACGGATGCAACAGCCTTAGCGACTCCGCGAAACGCGCTGGTTCCGCCGGAACACCCAACACCTCCCCGGCGCGCCCGATCCAATTGTAGGCATCGATCAGGATGACTCCCGCGGCAGCCCCCCGGAGCACGTCGCCGATCTTCGGGACCGGAACATGCGCCACTCTCCGGAGCGGATCGGCCACCGCGGAACGCCGCAGTCCCACCCGTCCCCGGAACCATTCCAGCAACTCCGGCGTCAACAATCCCGCCACCGCCAGTGTCTCGGCCCGACGCAGCACCGCATCCACCGCCGCGGGATCCGCGGCAACCGCGAGGTCCGCAGTGAGATCCGGCATCCAGGCCGGCGCGGAAGCCGGCAGATCGCCGAGGACCGTCCGGCGCTGGGCGATCGCCCCGTCGAGGCGCCGGATCAAGGCCGCCCATTCGCCAAGCGGTTGGAGCGCATCACCGGCGGCCAACCGGGCGCGCTCCCGGCATTCGGCCAGCCGTTCGAGTTCCCGACGCAACCGCGTCCGATTGCCGTGGTGCCGGTCGGACTGCTGTTGTCGCACGGAGGCAGACTCGACCTCGGCGAGGAGCCGGTCGAACTCGGGCGTGGCGGCATCGACGCTCCCTTCGAACTCGATCGCCCGGGGAAGCCAGGGACGCATCTGGGCGTCGAGAGCACGGGCAAGTTCCTCGCGGAGTTGGGTCACGAAACGGGAGCGGAGCTCGGCCAACTCCGTGCGGATCGCGCCGAGTTCCCTTTCACGGGCCGCCACTTCCACCTGATGCCGCTCCCGCACCTCGCGACTCTCGCGCTGGTGCGCCTGCTGAGCCGCGTCCAGTTGGACCCGGGCTTCCTTGGCCCGCTTGCGAAGGTGCTCCACCTCCGACGACTCCGTCGCCGACGCCGGAGCGGCTGGAATCGCAGGAGGAGCGGAGGGCGGACCCACGCCTGACGCCGGGGCTGCCCCCGCATCCCCGGCCGTCGCCACGCCGAAGGGTTCCAGAAAACAGGCCTCGATCAGCGCCTGCCACCGTTTCCGGGCGGGCTCGGGCTCCGATGCCATCCGCTCGGCAAGTCCCGGCTGCGCCAAGGCCGAAACCGCCGGCCGCGGATCCAACCACAGACTGACCGCGACCGCGTCCACCCCCGCGAGGTCGAGCATCGGGGGGATCC
>CAMCFL010000293.1 GCA_945873715.1 Akkermansia muciniphila | reverse complement strand
TCCGAACGTGTGTTCGCCGAGGTTCCATCCATCCACGACGGACGCCGCGGCATCCGACGCCGGAGGCGTCACGGAACGTAGCCGGTGGTCCGCTCGCACGCCGTCAGGCGGGGGGGCGGACCACCGGAACACACGCCCCCAAACGATCCCCGCACCCCGGAGGGCGTGCCGCTCGGGCAAGCGCGACCCCCTCCGGGGTCGATCCACCTCGCGCGTTCGGGTTCCGGCGGTCCGACGACCTTCCGGCGGTCCAAGGACCTTCCGGCGGTCCGAGGACCGCCGGCTACATTCCGGGATGCCTCCGGCATCCGGGCGACGGCTCTCCGAACGTGTGTTCGCCGAGGTTCCACCCATCCATCCATCCACGACGGATGCCTCCGGCATCCGGGCCTAGCGTCGCCCTTCACTCCTGACGCAGACGATAGAAGCGTTGGCGGGAGGTGATGGGATCGCCGGGGAGTCGGGTACCGAGGGCGCTGCCCTGGAGGGATTGGCTTTCGGGAGTCCAGGAAGCGTCCGGTGACAGCACGGAAGACCCTTCGAGCGTGAACACGCCTTCGGGATCGAAGGCGGCATCCACGACGGCGCGCCCGTCGGCATCGACCAGGAGACCGCGGATGACCGGCGGCGTGTTGGTGGTTCCCAGACGAACCCGGTAATCCTCCACCTCGCCATCGTTGGCCAGGCCGGTGGCACCGAGACCGCCGGTGGAGCTCAGCCGAAACCGCGCGTAGCTGACCTTGTTGGTCGCACCCGCCGGAACGGTGAAGGTGAGCAGGTTCAGTCCGTTGGTGACCGTTCGCGAGGCAAACACCTGTTCCCCCGCATCCACCCAGTCGCCGTCGGCGTTGTAGTCGATGAACGCATCCAGTCGGACGGGATTGGCCGGGGCGCGAACCCGCACCGCGACGGAGGCGGATCGACCGGCGATCAACGGCGTGGGGAAGGCCACGCCATCGTCGTCATCCAGACCATTGAGATCGTCGCCGAGCGCGAGGGCCGCGGGTTGGCCATTGCGCTCCGGATCGATGGACCGTCCGAGGCGCAGTCCGGGAACGATCCGATGCCGGGCACCCGCACGACCGGCGAGCGTCGGATAGGCGGGATCGGGCGCATCCCCCCAGTCGAGGCGCACGGCGGGTTGGACGGGACCGTTGGCCGAGGGCCCATCGATGTGGAAGGACGGATGCCGCCCCACCAACCGAAGCGGAGAACGGAACTCGACGCGCACGACGAGGAGTTGTCCGGTGCAGATGGCGGCGGTGACAGGATGGGTCCAGGAGACCGGCTCAGCAAAGGCGATCCGGAGCTGGAGGGCGCGCGTGGTCATGCCGGGGACCGGCAGATCCGGCTGGATCGACACGATGCGGGCGGAGCCGGGGATCCGGCCCAGCGCACCACTGGAGAGCGGGAAGCGACAGGCAAGGGTTCCATCCGCCCCGATCCACACGGCTTCGGCACCCCGCAGCGTCGCGCCCTCCAGAACCATTTCCAGGGTGGCGGTGTTGCCGGCCGTCGGACGCGACCGGAGGCGCGCCGTCAGCGGTCCCGCGGTCGTCTGGGCCACCAGACGGGCAGAGAACTCGGCGTCGGACAGGCGCTGTCCCGGCAGATCCACGTCCGAGGCCGCCGCCAGGAAATCCCAGTCGGTGCTGTTGAAGACGACGGTCTGCGCCAGGTCGAGTGAACGCCGCACCCGAAGCCGCATCGCGGTGGGAGTCCCGCCCGGCGAACCTACGGCGGTGGGCGGCGCGACGAGCTGAAACCCGGCATCCCCGGTACCATCGCGGGTTCCGCGGATCCGTTGTCCCTCGGTGGCGGCATAGGCGAAGCCATCCCGAAGAAGACCCGCGTTGCGAAGCCGGAATGAGCCGGCCTCGGAGGAACGAAGACTCACGCGACTCACGCCCGCGACCGGACTGGTTGGATCCGCCGGCACGATCACGACCTGGGTGACGTTGGAAAGGACGGTGCCGTCGGGCAACTGGACCTGCTTGGGCCAGGTCGTGAACCCCTCTTCCCCGCCACCCTCATCGCCTTCGCCTCCTTCCTCATCGCCACCGCCGGTGAGGGCGTCGCCCGCCGCATCCGCGGCGGCACCGGCAACCGAAACGGCGGTGCTGGCGGTCTTCACGGCCGCGGCACCCACCGCGTTGACCGCACTGGCCGTCGCCATGGCCACCTTGGAGACCACGTTTCCAATGGCAGAACCCAGTCCCGCTGGCCCGGCCCCGCGGCCAGGAGCGAACCCGACTGGAGGAGTCCCGCGGATGCGGATGGGCGTCAGGTTCAGCAACGTCGCCCCTCCGAGGGGCAGGCCGCCGCGACCGAGGAAGATCACCCGGTTCGATCGCGCTCCCAGCGCGGAGGTGTCCGGGGTCAGGGTCAGGATCGTGTCCGCATAGGCGATGCGGGTGACGCCCAAGGGCCGATTGGTGGTGCCGCCAACGGTCCCGAATCCGCGCAGGACCAGGCTGGCGGGAAAGTCCGGAGAATCCGCGGCGATGCGGGCAAAGCGCGCCAACCGCGTGTCCGCAGCGGGGCCGGCCGCGCCTTCGGAACCTTCGACCCCGGCCTCGATGCCATCGCTGTCCCCGGCGTCGAGCACCACGCCGTCCTCGCTGTCCCCATCGACCGAGACGTCAAGCGCACCGTCGGCCGCCTGGCGGGCGACGGCGTCGCCTTCGGGTTCGGCGGGGATGCCGTCGGCCGCGAGCTCGGCATCGGGCGGTGGGCCGGGCGGAGTGCTGGCGGCGTTGGAGGGATCGGTTCCGGCGAGCAGTTCGAGTCGGTTGGAGAACCGATCCCCGTCGTGGTCATTCGCTCCATTCTCATCGAGTGTTCCGCCGAGGAAGGCCAGTTCCCAGGAATCCTCCAGTCCATCGCCATCCAGATCCGAGTGGAGCCCGGCTGGCACGTCGGTCAGGGCGAGTGCGATGACCTCGATGGCGCGATCGGCGCAGGTGGGAACGGCAACATCCTCGAAGCCGATCAGCCGGACCAACGCGCCCTCGGGAACGTCAAATGCCGCTCCGGGAAGATAAGCCCGACCGTAGCGATCCCGCAGGGCGACCCGCCTTCCGGTCGCGTCGAAAAGGACCCCGCAATCTCCCATGAAGGAATTGGGACCAACGGCGAGCGCCACGTCCACCCGCGGGCGGGGTTGGACGGAATCGAGGATCGTCCGCGCGCCGGCGGCGGCATTGGAGACGAAGGCGGCTGGGAACAGGGTCAGGCTGGCGTAGGGTTCCGGCAGGCTGTTCGACTCGACCAACGAACGCAGGGCCTCCACCAGGGGCGGATAGGTCGAGAGCCGGATGACATTGGTTCCGTTGGTGACGGTGGTGATGTTCGAGAAGGTGCAGACGCCGTAGAGACTGGCGTTGAGCAACCGCAACTGGACCACCTGGGTGTTGGTCAGGAGCTTGGTTCCCTGATCGAGACCGGCGAGCAGCGCGTTCAGGTTCCAGGTGTTCGAACGCAGGGGCGAACCCAGCCAGTTCAACGCGTCCACCGGCGGATTCGTCCGGCCCGCATCCCGCGGACGATGGGAGAACAAGGTGACCCGATTGGTACGCGACCAGACATTGGTCGGGAGCAGCAGATCCAGCTTCCGTTCCATCAGCACGCCGACCAGCACATCCACCGACTGCAGCACGGAGGTGACCTGCGGCGGCACATTGGACCGGACGAACGTCCGGGCGTCGGCCTCCCACACTTCAGCCTGGCGGGCTAACGTCAGCGGAACGGCGGTGACCGGCGGCACAAAGGGAACGGACTCGAAGGCCGGCGGCGGCACGGTCACCACGCCGAGCAACTCGCGACCACTGGGCTCGGTGGGAGGAGTGCGATCCGGGGTGACGTAGAAGTGTTCCGGTGTCGAAAGCGCCACGATGGATCCGGCGGCGAAGTTCAGTCGCAGATCCGCCGCGGGAGACACCGTCGGCAACTTCCGCAACGTCATCGCCTGGGCCAGCAAGGAACCCTGTGGAGTACGGACCTGGATCAATGTTCCCGTCTGGGCTCCCCCGCCCGGCGGAGGAACGAGGATCGGTTGCGGCGTCACGCTGAGATCGACGGGAAAGATCAGCGTCGAAGCGATGTGGTTGGAACCCGGCGCGCTGTTGGTCCGGGCCGGGTTGAACCCGGACAGGATCTCGTCGAAGTCCGTGAAGCCATCGCCATCGGAATCCGATCCACCCTGGGGATTCAGCCCGCGCACTTCCTCGACGAAATCAGGGACCCCGTCGTCGTCGGAATCGATGGCATACCAGGGTTGGGTGAACTGGTAGCGGGCGGAGACGATCGACGATCGGGCGATGCCGCTGGCCGGGGATCCGTAGGCTTCGATGGTCGTCTCGCCGTAGAGGTAGAGCGGAGCCGTGTAACTCGTCCAGGGACTGCCATTGGTCCGGAAGAACAGGCGATCGGTGGGATTGCCGGCGGTGAGCGTGACGAAGATGCCGGCGTCGAACACGCCCGAGGCCGGACGCAGCCGGAGATCCGAGACGAGGGTGCCGATGGCAGGGGACAGGGTGGAGATGGCGATGGACTCCTGATACTGCGACACCAGGGCGTGGGTGGTGTTGGGCTCGGTGGCGAGGGTGGCCGCCACGGGTTGGGACAGACCCGTGCCCGAGTTGGCAAAGGATTCGCCGGTGACGTTGAGCACCCGATTGCTCACACCCAGGGCCGTGTTGGTGCCGAAGGTGGGAGCAGAGGCCCAGTCGGCCACCGAGTTCAAAGCCAGCAACACCGGCACCGCGCTCACGAAGGGTTCGCGCTGGAACTGGGCGACGTTCGCCTGGGCAGCGGTCCGGGCCAGCGGGGACAGACGGCCCGACGCGATCACCGGGTATCCCTTGCCGTCCCAGGCCATGCTCCGGAACGTGGTCGAGACACCGCCGGCACCGGAGAACAGGTGGACGTTCGTCGGACCCGACCCGACGAATCGCGTGAAGGGATCGAGGGCAGTGGCGGTGAAGCTCGCGACGCGGACAACGTTGGTGCGGCCGTCGTAGGCGTAGATCTCGGCAAGGGTTCCCTGGTTGGCGATCACGCCCAGCTGCGCCTCCGTGCC
>CAMCFL010000292.1 GCA_945873715.1 Akkermansia muciniphila | reverse complement strand
CCGCCCGCCTCCCCCTGATCTCCCCTTCCCTGAGTGCCATGAAGGACCTGCCCAAGGTCGTTGAATCCATTCTCGCCGCCCTCAACGACGCGAAAACGGTCTGCGTGGTCGGGCATGTGCGTCCGGACGGCGACTGCATCGGATCCCAGCTCGGTCTCGCATTGGCGCTCGATGCCGCGGGCAAGGAAGTCACGGTGTGGAACCAGGACGCCGTCCCGCCCAAGCTGCGGTTCCTGGACCCCGAGCGACGCTTCCGACGCCCGTCCAGCGGACATCGTTTTGATGTGGTGGTGGCGACCGATTGCGCGGCCCTTGAACGGATGGGCAGGGTCGCCGACCACATCGGGGATCGGGGGGTGTTCATCAACATCGATCACCATGCCTCCAACACGCTCTACGCCGACCTGAACTGGGTTTCCCCCCGCGAACCGTCGACCGGGGAATTGATCTTCGATCTGTGCAATCTGGCCGGCTGGAATATTACCCGGGCACTGGCGTCCTGCCTGTTCACGGCCATCTCCACCGATACCGGCAGCTTCCAGTACCTGAGCACGACCCCGGACACCCTTCACACGGCGGCCGAGCTGGTTGAACGGGGGGCGGAGTTGGGACGGATCTGTGAAGAGGTCTACCAGAGCTATCCCCTGACCCGGGTGAAACTGCTCCGGCACGTGTACACGAACTTCCGGCTCACCCACAACGAGCACACCGCCTACTTCTGGCTCCGCAAGCGCGACTACACCCGCGCCGGTGCCTCCACCGAGGAAGCCGAGGGTCTGATCGACCACATCCGCTCCATCGACGGAGTCGTTGTCGCCGTCGTGTTTGAAGAACTCGACAACGAGGTCACCCGCGTCTCGTGGAGGTCGAAGACCGAGGCCGTCAACGTCGCCGCGCTGGCCGAGGTCTTCGGGGGTGGAGGCCACAAGGCTGCCGCAGGCGCCCGCATCCAGGGCCGCCCGCTCGGGGTCCAACGCCGGGTCCTGGGCGCGATCAAGCGCGCCCTCGCGGCGGCCCATTCCCGCTGACGCCCCGTTCCCAGTCCCAGTCTGATTCCAAACCATGCTCCAGATCACCGCATTGGACGGCGCCCTCGTCGTCGACAAACCCGCAGGCTGCACCTCCCACGACGTGGTGGACCGCGTGCGCCGTCGGTTCCAACTCAAGAAGGTCGGGCACTGCGGCACCCTGGACCCCAACGCCACCGGACTGCTGGTGCTCGTCCTCGGACAAGCCACGCGCCTCTCGGAGAAGTTCATGGCCTCGGACAAGGTCTATGAAGGAGACATCAAGCTGGGCGAATCGACCGACTCCTATGACGTCGATGGCAATCTGACCGGATCCCTCCCCGTCCCGCCGCTCACCCTTGAACAACTGAACGCGGAGACCGCCGCCTTCATCGGCGATCAGCATCAGATGCCGCCCATGGTTTCCGCGGTCAAGATCAAGGGCGTCCCGCTCTACAAGCTCGCGCGAAAGGGGCAGGAAGTGGAACGCACCCCGCGGCTGATCCACATCTATTCCTTCAAGTTCAACGCCTACACCGAGCCCGTCGCCCGCTTCCGCCTCGCCTGCACCAAGGGCACCTACGTCCGGACCGTCGCCCATGAACTGGGGCAGAAACTCGGCTGCGGCGCCCACCTCCTGACCCTGCGCCGCCTGGCCTCCGGCAAGTTCAACGTGGCCGAAGCCCACACGCTCGAAACCATCCTCAACTGGTCCGAAGCCGAGCTGACCCGGAACGTGATCCCGTTCCTCCAGCTCAAGCGGTTCGAGTAACCCTCGGGAAGGCATGCGCACCCTCGGCGATCCCGCAGAACTCGGCCGCCCCGCCGGGGGAACCTGCATCGCCCTCGGCATGTTCGATGGCGTCCACCTGGGACATCAACACGTCGTCCGCCAGGCCGTCCTTGATTCCCGGGCCCTGGGTGCCCGGGCCGTCGTCGTCACCTTCCATCCACACCCGCTCAGCGTGGTGTTTCCCGAGCGCGCCCCGCGCCTGCTCCAGTCCCTGCCCCAACGCCTCCGAGCCCTCGCCGTCCTCGGGGTCGACGCCACCCTTCCCATCGGGTTCACTCAGGAGCTCGCCGCCGTCGATGGATCCACCTTCATCCGGAACCTGGCCGCCAGCCTCGGCCGCATCCGCAGCATCACCGTCGGACAGGGCTTCCACTTCGGGAACAAGCGTTCCGGCAATGTCCCCCTGCTCCGCACCCTCGGACGCGAACTCGGTTTCGCCACCCACGCTGCCGCTCCCATCCATGTCGGGGCCGAACGGGTCTCCAGCACCCGGATCCGCACCGCCCTGCGCGAGGGCCGCCTGGGTCATGTCGCCGAATTGCTCGGTCGTCCCTACGCCCTCGCCGGCACGGTCATCGTCGGACGTCAACTCGGCCGGCAACTGGGATTCCCCACCGCCAACCTCGACGTCCCGGAGCTGGAACTTCCTCCCACCGGAGTCTATGCCGCCCGCGTGCGGATCGGGACCCGGGATCATCAGGCCGTGCTGAACCTCGGACATCGACCCACCGTGGACGCGTCCGCCGCCCTGCCCCGCCTGGAAGTGCATCTCCTCGATTTCACCGGGGACCTTTACGGACAGGAACTCGAGGTGGAGTTCGTCCGCCATCTGCGGCCGGAACGGAAGTTCCCCTCGCTCGACGCCCTGCGGGAACAGATCGCCCGCGACACCCAGGCCGCACGCGACGCCCTGGATTGAGCGGCTGGACCGAACCGCCCGGGCAGGTGGGTCCAGGATGGCTAAGTGACCCGCTCCCCGGTTAGCCTCGGGGATGGCGCGCCACTCCAGGAATGACCAGGCAGGAATCGACCTGCCCAAGGCCAAGATTGATCGGGAATCCCTCGGGCAGGTCCTCGAGTTGTTCCGCTATCTCCGCCCCTACCGGGTGCGCTTCGGCCTCGCGTTGCTCGCGTTGTTCTCCTCGAACCTGCTCAGCCTCGCCTTCCCCTTTCTCGCCGGAACCCTGATCGATGCCGCAGCACGCCCGGGTGCCGACATCGACCGGACTGCACTCCAGTTGGTCGCGATCCTCGGGCTGCAATCCACCTTCCTCTACTTTCACGCACGGTCCTTCGCCACCGTCGGTCAACGCAGCATGGTCGATCTGAGGCGCGACACCTACGCCCGGTTGATTTCGTTGCCGATGGACTTCTTTTCCCGACGACGGGTGGGGGAACTGGCGAGCCGACTGTCGGCCGACCTGACCCAGATCGAAGACACGCTCATTGCGCTGCTACCGCAGTTCCTGAGGCAGTTGACCCTCCTGGCCGGCGGGATCGTCCTGATCGCGTTCACCTCCCTCAAGCTCACCGCCATCATGCTGGCCAGCCTCCCGGCGTTGACCGTCGTGGCGGTCGTCTTCGGCCGCCGCACCCGGAAACTGGCGCGGGAGGCACAGGATCGTCTCGCGGACACCGCCACCACCGTCGAGGAGACCCTGCAGGGCATCGTCAACGTCAAGGCGTTCGCCAACGAATCCTACGAACTCCACCGCTACCACAACGGTCTCCTGCGCTTCCTCGAAGCCACCCTCCGCGGTGCCCGACTCCGCGCCGCCTTCGTCGCCTTCATCGTCTTCGCCCTGTTCGGCTCCATCGTCCTCGTCCTCTGGTCCGGTGCCCGACTGCTCCAGCAGGGTGGCATCACCTTCGGTGAACTGACCCGTTTCATCCTCTACACGACCTTCGTCGCCGGAGCGATGGGACAGTTCGCCGACCTCTACAGCCAGTTGCAGAAGGCCGTCGGCTCCACCCAGCGCGTCCGTGAACTCCTGCGCGAAACCGGAGAGATCGACGTCCGCCTCGACCCGGCATCCGGTCCCGAACTGCCACGTCTGCGCGGCGAGGTCCGATTCGAACAAGTCCACTTCACCTACCCCTCCCGTCCTGGCGTCGAGGTGCTCAAGGGCGTGAACATCCATGCCGCTCCGGGCCGGAAGATCGCCATCGTCGGCCCCAGCGGCGCTGGCAAATCCACCCTACTCTCCCTGCTCATGCGCCTGTACGACCCCAGCAGCGGGCGCCTCCTGATCGACGGACAGGATGCGCGGGAGTATCCGCTCTCCGCTCTGCGCGCCCAGATGTCGCTGGTGCCACAGGAGGTCCTGCTTTTCGGTGGGTCGATTGCCGAGAACATCGCCTACGGAAAGCCGGGGGCCGGTGCTGCCGAGATCGAACAGGCGGCCCGACTGGCCAATGCCCACGACTTCATCCAGGCCTTTCCCGAGGGCTACCAAACCCCCGTCGGCGACCGCGGCATCAAGCTGTCCGGGGGCCAGCGCCAGCGGATCGCCATCGCTCGGGCCATCCTGCGCGACCCGGCCATCCTGATCCTCGACGAGGCCACCAGTTCCCTCGACTCCGGCAGTGAACGCCTCATCCAGGAGGCCCTGGAGAAGCTGATGCGCGGCCGGACCTCGTTCATCATCGCCCACCGGTTCGCCACCATCCGCGAAGCCGACCGGATCGTGGTGGTCGAGGACGGACGCATCGTCGAGGACGGGACCCATGAGGAACTCGACGCCATCGAAGGCGGCGTTTACCGCCGACTTGCCGCTCTCCAATTCAATACGCTTGCCCGGCCCGGGGTTGAGGCTCGAAATGGGGACCAGGATCGAACCGAATGAAACAGTACCGACTCAACCGCCTTTTCCACGCCCGCTCCGGACGTTGCTTCGACGTCGCCATTGACCACGGTTTCTTCAATGAACGCGGCTTCCTCGCCGGCATCGAGAATCTCGACAAGGCCGTCCGCACCGTGGTGGAAGCGGCCCCCGACGCCGTCCAACTGACCGTCGGCCAGGCGCACTATCTGCAGTCCCTCCCCGGCAAGAACAAGCCGGCTCTGGTCCTCCGCACGGACGTCGCCAACGTGTACGGCAGCGAGCTGCCCCGGGCCCTGTTCAGCCGGATGATCGAATCCCCGGTCGAGCAGGCTCTCCGCCTGGACGCGACCTGTGTGGTCGTCAACCTGTTCCGGATCCCCGGTGAACCCGAGGTGACCGATCAGTGCATCCAGAACATCCTCCGGATCAAACCCGAGTGCGATCGCTACGCCATGCCGCT
>CAMCFL010000291.1 GCA_945873715.1 Akkermansia muciniphila | reverse complement strand
CCGAAAACCTCCTGACCGGATGCGACTCGACCTCTGGCTCTGGGCCGTCCGCCTGTACAAGACCCGCTCGATCGCGGTCACGGCCATCCGCGCCGGGCACGTCCAGCTCAACGGCACGCTGCCCAAGCCCGCCCGTGAGGTGCAACCCGGAGACGTTGTCACCGCCCGCGTGGGCGATCTCACCCGGACCCTCCGGGCCAAGGGATCGCCCCGGTCCCGGGTGGGAGCGGCCATGGTACCCGACTATGCGGACGACCTCACGCCGCCCGAGGAGTATGAGAAGCGGAAGATGGAAGCCGCGGAAGTCACCGGCGTCCGCCCCCGTGGCTCCGGTAGGCCCACCAAGCGGGACCGTCGCCAGATGGATGAGATGATGGGGTGACCGGGCCTGCGGTCGTGTGGGATCCGCGGCAACCGCTTGAGGTTCACCTTGAGCCCGCTTACCTGGCCGACAGATCAATGCAGACGATCTCGCGGTCGTTGCGGACGTACATGCGACGGTTGGCGAAGGCCGGATGACTCCAGACGACCGGACGGCCCGGGTCGGTGTTGACCGGCTCGATCACGCGGGCGCGTCCGAGCTCCTCGTATCCCTTGGGCGACAGTTTCGCGTGGATCAGATCTCCCTGCTCGCTGAAGAGGAACCAGCGCGACCCGTTCTTCACCACGAAACAATTGCCCCAGCGCTCCGCCTTGCCAGTGGTCGGTTCATAGGTCTCCCACAGCCGCTCCCCCGTATCCAGACGCAGGCAGCGGAACTGTCCGTAGCTGCACGGTCCGTACACGTGCCCGTCCTCGATCCAGGGCGTTGCCATGGTGCAATTGAGGTGAACGGTGTCCCGTTCGCTCTGCTTCATCGTCTTCCAGGCGACGACCGGGGTGGATTGCCCCGGCTCGAACCGGAGCCGCATCGAACCGTTGTAAAAGCAGGTGAGGTACAAGCCGTCGTCCAGCGAGCGGGGCATGGGGATGGCCATCCCGTAGTTCAGCTTCCAGGGCTCGGTCCACAGCACCTTCCCCGTCTCCGGATCCAACCCGTTGACCGCCTCGGCGTGCCAGACGATCAACTGACGTCGTCCGCCCACTTCATGAAGGATCGGAGGGCAATAGCCGGGTTCCCTGGCCGACAACGCCCGCCAGAGTTCCTTGCCGGTATCCTTGTCGAAGGCCACGGCAACGCTGCCCTCTCCACCCACCACGCAGATCAGCTTCTGGCCATCGAGCAATGGATGCGCCGACACACCCCAGGTGGGAACCTTGAGGCCGAAGTCGGCCACAAAATCCCGGGTCCAGATCACCTTCCCGTCCTTCGCCTCCTGACAGGCGAGGTTCCCCATCGTCCCCAGGGTATAGACCCGGCCATCGGCGACGATCGGGGTGGTGCGGGGACCCGCGGCATAACTGACCGTGTAAGAACAATCGTAGTCCCGATGCCAGACCACCCGGCCATCGGCTGCGTCGAGGCAGAGGACCCGTTCGTTCCCTGGAATCCGGGAAGCGTCAAAGGCGCTCTTCGGCTTGGGGACGTTCTCCGGAACTTCCCGGTCCATCACGTACACGCGATCGCCGACCACCGCCGGACCGGAATAACCTGCGCCGATCGCCGTGCGCCATACCCGCGGCGGACCGCCCGCCGGGAACTTCTCGACGATGCCGGTCTCGCGCCAATGCCCGTCGCGCTTCGGACCGAGCCACTGCGGCCAGTCATCGGCGCGGGCCTCTGCACCGAGCAGCAGGCAGGCCGCACCCAGACCCAGGATCGCCCACCGGCACGGCGCTCTCGCCGACGCTTTCCATTTCATCGCTCCACCACAACCGATGAACCGGTAAACTCAAGCGGCAAGATGCAGCGGCAACAGACACAGCTTGGCACTGCCCCGGCCTGGAAAAGGGGTTGGCATCCACGAATCCACGTTCCTGATCGGTGAGCCAGCGTGGGTAAGCCGGGACGATTCAGTTGCGCCGGAGGGAAATTCTCACGCGAAGCCGCGAAGCCGCGAAAAGGCGGCTGACCTTCGGAAGGCTCCCTCGACTGGGATCGTTCACCGAAGGGTGGCTCAGTCCAGAACGCCAAACTCCCTCATTCTTCGCGGCTTGGCGTGAGAATCCCGGTTCACCTCCACCGCATCGTTCCAGCTAAGAACAATCTGGCAGGAAATGGCTTCGTTATCTGCGCCATCTGCGTCATCTGCGGATAGACCTCCGGCTTCTTGGATCACCACTCGATGATCGCCGCGCCCCAGGTCAGGCCAGCACCGAACACCACGAGCAAGACCAGATCTCCCCGGCAGATCCGACCCGACTGCACCGCCTCATCCAGCGCGATCGCCACACTGGCAGCACTGGTGTTGCCGTAACGTTCGACATTTGAAAACACCTGGTCGGGAGCCGCACCGAGTCGCTCGGCAACGGCCGAGAGGATCCGCTGATTCGCCTGGTGGGGAATGATGCAGCGGATCTGCTCAATCTTGAGGCCGCAGCGATCAAGGGCGTCGGTCGCCGCGGTCACCATGGCATTGACCGCGTTCTTGAAGGTCTCCTTCCCGTCCATGCGCAGGAAATGGAGCCCTTCCGCCACCGACTTCACCGTGGCTGGACAGGCACTCCCGCCGCCGCGCTGCTCAAGCAATCCCGCCTTTCCTCCATCCGACCCCAGACACGTCGTGAGGAGCCCGTGGGCGGCCGGGCGATTCTGCAGGACGGCCGCGCCTGCGCCGTCACCAAACAAGACGCAGGTGTTCCGATCCTTCCAATCGATCACCGAAGACATCTTTTCGGCCCCGATCACCAGCACGGTGTTGTAGGTGTGCGACGCGACGAAGTGGGAACCGATATCCAGGGCGTAGACGAATCCACTGCAGGCCGCCTCGATGTCGAAGGCCGCCGCCCGCGTCGCCCCCAGACGATGCTGCACCAGACAGGCCGTGCTCGGAAACAGCATGTCCGGCGTGATGGTGGCCACGATGATCAGATCGATCTCTTCGGGCCCGACGCCGGCATTCTCGAGTGCCTTGCGGGCAGCGGCCGTCGCCAGGTCCGAAGTCGCCTCCCCTTCCGCCGCCAACCGACGTTCCCGGATGCCGGTCCGGCTGAGGATCCATTCGTCGCTCGTCTCAACCAGTTTCTCCAGGTCGGCGTTGGTCAGCACCCGTTCGGGCACATAGGACCCAACTCCGGTGATGGACACCGACCGCAGATGGGGCCGACTGGTTCTGGGGTGTGTCATGTCAGGTCACGGCAGGAGAGGTGCGGGGCGGCGGCGCATCGGCGGGCGGTAGTTGGGCCGTGGCCGCCCCCGCGGCCGCCAGGTCCGCCACCAACGTGTCGTTCAGACGCAGATCAACACAGCGACGGGCCTGATGCATGGCGTGGAGCAGCGAAGTTCGTCGGGCAGACCCGTGGATCTTGAAGACCCATCCCTTCAATCCAAGGATCGGGGCACCCCCATAGGTCTCGGGATTCATGCGCCGGGCGATGCTCTTCAGGCCCCCCTTCGACATCAATGCCCCGAGCTTCCGGATCGGGCTGGCGGTCAGTTCCTCCTTCAACATGCCGCGCACGGCCTTGCCCAGGCTTTCGGCGGACTTCAAGACGATGTTGCCGACGAACCCATCGCAGACGCAGACGTCGACGCCGTCCATGAACAGGTCATAGCCCTCGCAGTATCCCTGACAATTCAGCCCGGTCGCCCGGAGCAGGCGGAGTGCTGCCCGGGTCTGATCGGTTCCCTTCGCGTCCTCGGAACCATTGCTCAGCACCCCGACCCGGGGCGTCGGCAGGCCCAGCACCGCCTTGGCATAGGCCGAACCCATGACCCCGAACTGGAGCAGATGCTCCGGCGTGCATTCGGGATTCGCCCCGCCATCCACCAAAACCCACGCCCCATGGAACGAGGGCAGGATGCAGGCAATGGTCGGGCGGACGACCCCCTCCAGGCGACCAAGCCGGATGCAGGCCCCCGCATAGAGTCCGCCGGTGTTTCCCGAGGAGATGGCCGCGTCGGCATGGCCTTCACGCACCAATTCCAGCGTGCGAAGGACCGAGGAGTCCTTCTTGCGACGCAAGGCCACCGCAGGATCATCCTGCATGGTGATGACCTCGGAAGCGGGGCGCACCTCGACCCGGGGATTGCCCCGCAGTTGCAGGCGTTCGAGCAGCGGATCCAGTTCGGTCGGAGGACCGACCACATAGACTTTGCTGATGCCCGGCTCGGCCTCGAGGCCGAGCTTCACCCCCTGGAGCAATTCCTCCGGGCCGTGGTCGCCGCCCATGACGTCCACTGCCAGGCGCATAAAGAAAAGCGCGCCGCATCCACAAGAGGACGACGGCGCGCTGTAAAGCGAATCAGGCGACCGTGTTGACGGCGATGACCTGGCGCCCGTTGTAGTGTCCGCAGGACGGGCACACACGATGGGGCACGTAGGGTGCCGCGCACTGCGGGCAGGTGCTCAACTGGGGGAGCTTGAGAACGGAGTTGTAGGCGCGCCGCATCCGCTGACGGCTACGCGAAGGTTTGCGTTTTGGAACGCCCATAAATTCGTCTTGGTTACAGTTTCAACTTGTCCAGTGCCTCCCAAGGATCTGGAACAGGTTCAGAGCCTGTCTTGACATCCTCCTCAGGAAGCGAATCGCGGGCTGAGGCTTTCGCCGCGAGCCCGCGACAGTCCGGAGTGCACAACGGATTCGTTGGCAGGGCGAGGAAAGTGTCCTCCCGCAAATAGGGCGTCAAGTCAGCAAAATCACCATCTAGCTTCACAGCCTCCTCGCCCTCCGTGGGAAGCAGCGCCGCAAAGTCCGTAATCTGCATGGTCTGACGGAAGGTCTTCAGGCATCGGCTGCAGTCGCACTCCAACTCCGCCTGCAACGTCCCGATGACCCGTAGATCCGCTCCCTGCATCGCCGCTTCCAGGTCGTAGGAAAGCGGACTGACAAACCGCACCAACTCGTCCTGTAGTTCTCCCGCCACCTCGTCCACCGGCAGCGTTCCCTCCAGCCGGGCCGATTCCCGCTGGAGCATCCGAATGTTCACCTTCAATGGCATGATCTTGTCGGGCAGCATTCTCCTTCAGCGCCCGCTGGCCAAGAGGGAACTTGGCCTCCCGAC
>CAMCFL010000290.1 GCA_945873715.1 Akkermansia muciniphila | reverse complement strand
GAGCGGGCTCTGCCGGTGCCGCAGTCGCCGGTGAGGGAGCGGTCTTGCGGCCTTCGACCGCGCGCGTCGCGTCCTCCTTCAGCAGTCGACCCCCAGGGCCGGTGGCCGTGGCATCGCGCGCCGCGAGACCGGCTTCGCCCAGAATCCGGGCGGCGGCCGGCATGACCTTGTCCGCGGGTGCCGGGGTCGGTACCGGGACCGAGGACGCGGCGGGAGGGGCGACTGGGGCGGGACTTCCGGCCACGGCGGATTCAAGCACCGCAATGACCTCCCCCACGGCGGCCACCTGACCGGCGGCCTTCAGGATGGAGATCAGCGTGCCGGAGGCCGGGGCGGGAAGGTCGACCGTGGCTTTTTCGGATTCGAGCACCGCGATGGTTTCGCCTTCGCGGACGGGTTTACCTGGCTGCTTGAGCCATTGGCCGATCTCGACCTCGGCGATGGACTCGCCGACGGAGGGAACTTTGATTTCGGTGGGCATGGGAATCGGGAATCGATGGGGCGGAAAAGGGGTCAGACGGGTTCAGGCGAACGCCGCGGACAGGATCTGGTCCTGTTCGATCTTGTGGCTGTTGGAAGAACCGGTTGCCGGACTGGCAGACGCCGGACGGCTGACGCAGCGCAGGGGAGTGCCGCGGGACAGCACGTCGCCGAACTGCATCCGGATGTGGGTCCAGGCACCCATGTTGGCGGGCTCTTCCTGCACCCAGACCGCCGGAGTTTCGGCCGGGAAACCCGCGAGGGCTTCGGTGATGTGCCCCTGGGTCAGGGGATAGAGTTGTTCGACCCGGACGATGGCAACATGGCGGGCGTTGAGTTCCTGCCGGCGCGCTTCGAGTTCGTAGTAGACCTTCCCGGAGCAGAGCAGGATGCGGGTGACCGCCGCCGGATCCACCGACCGGTCCGGCAGGATGCGCTGCCAGCGTCCGCCCGCGAGGTCGGCGAGCGGCGAGACGCACTTGGGATGGCGCAGGAGGCTCTTGGGCGTCATCACGACCAAGGGCTTCCGCAATGGACGGAGGAGTTGGCGGCGCAACAGATGGAAGTACTGGGCCGGCGTGGTCGGGTAGGCGACCTGGATGTTGTCCTCTGCACACAGGCTGAGGAAGCGCTCCAGGCGCGCGGAGGAATGTTCCGGGCCCTGACCTTCGAAGGCGTGCGGGAGCAGCAGGGTGACCCCGGAAAGCCGGCGCCACTTGTCTTCGGCGCTGGTGATGAACTGGTCGACGATCACCTGGGCCACGTTGACGAAGTCACCGAACTGGGCCTCCCAAAGCACGAGGCCATCCGGGCATTCCACGCTGTATCCGTATTCGAACCCCAGGACACCGACCTCGCTCAGGGCGGAATTGTAGATCTCGACCGGTCCCTGCTTCGGTGCCAGATGCTGGAGGGGCGTCCACGGCTTGCCGGTGTTGAAGTCATGCAGCATCGCGTGGCGCTGGCTGAAGGTGCCACGACCGCAGTCCTGACCACTGAGGCGGATCCGGTTGCCCTCGACGGCGAGGGTGGCGAAGGCCGCGGCCTCGGCGGTGGCCCAGTCCAGCGACTCCGTCCCTGCCGCCATCGCCCGGCGATTCTCAAGGATCTTCTTCAGCTTGGGATGCAGTGCGAAGCTGTCCGGGGCGCTCGTGGTCCGGACGATCAGGTCCGCCAGACGCCCCGCATCATACCCCGTCTCGACCTCGGGCACGGCGGCGTCGGATCCACCCCGGAAGTTCGCCCAGATGCCGGAAGCGGCGTCGGTGGGGAGCTTGTAACCTGGGGCGCGTGACTCGAAGAGGGCCTTTTCCAGGTGCTGCCGCCGTTCCTCGGCGATCTGGTCGGCCTCGGCGCGGGTGATGCCCCCGAGTTGGAGCAGGTGATCGAGATAACCTTCCCGGACGGGCTTGCGCTGCTCGATGGCGCGGTAGAGCTGGGGTTGGGTGAAGGAGGGTTCGTCGGCTTCGTTGTGACCGAGGCGGCGATACCCATACATGTCGATGACGACGTCCCGCTGGAAGCTGGTGCGGAAGTCCATCGCGAGGTTGACGACCTGCATCACCGCCTCGGGATCCTCACCGTTCACATGGAAGATCGGCACCTGAAGCATCTTGGCGACATCGGTGCAGTAGGTGGTCGAACGGGCGTCCTCCGGGGAGGTCGTGAAGCCCACCTGATTGTTGACGATGATGTGGACGGTGCCGCCGACGCGGTAGCCGGGGAGTTGGGAGAGGTTGAGGATCTCCTGCGCGACGCCCTGGCCGGCGAAGGCCGCGTCTCCGTGGATCAGCAGGGCCAGCGTCTTGCGCCGTTCGGTGTCTCCCAGACGATCGCTGTTGGCCCGGGCACGGCCGAGCACGACCGGGTTGACGAACTCGAGGTGGGACGGGTTGAAGGAGAGGGACAGGTGGACCTCGCGGCCGGACGCGGTGCGGAACTTCTTTGAGTGACCCAGATGGTACTTCACGTCACCGGAACCGCGGTACTTCTCGGGTTCCATGTCGGCGAACTCGCGGAAGATGACCTTGGGATGCTTGCCGAGGATGTTGGCGAGGACGTTGAGGCGGCCGCGGTGGGCCATGCCCATGTCCACTTCCTGGACGCCGTGTTCGACGGCCTTTTCGATGACCAGATCGAGCAGGGGAATCAGGCTCTCCGAGCCTTCGAGGGAGAAGCTCTTGGCACCGATGAACTTCTTGCGGATGAACTCCTCGAACATCACCGCGTCGGTCAGCCGGGTCAGGATGCGGATCTGCGTTTCGCGGGGAATCTGCAGACGGTTTTCGGTCGTCTCCATCCGCTCCTGCAACCAGCGCCGGATGGCCAGGTCGTCGATGTGCATGTACTCGACGCCGATGGAGCGGGCGTAGGTATTGCGCAGGTTGCTGATCAGGTCGCGCAGCTTCATCCGCGGCTGATCCTTGGGGCCGACGCCTTCGACCGAGAATTCCCGGTCCATGTCCGCCTGGGTGAACCCGTAGAAGGAGGGATCCAGTTCCGGGGGAACGGGACGTTCCTGGCCCAGCGGATCGAGGCGGGCGATGTGATGCCCGCGGAATCGGTAAGCCCGGATGAACTGATCGATCCGGTCCTGGAGGGCGGTGGCGGTGCGGACCTCGGCGGCCCGGGCTGCCGGGGAGAAGATCGAGTGGGCCTTGACGGTCGGCGCGAAGACCCGGTTGGGCGTGCCGACTTCGGCGAGTCCGCCGTCGGCGAAGAAATTACGCCACTCGGGGGCGACGCTCTCGGGATCGGAGAGGTAGCGATCGTAGAGTTCCTCAACGAAACCGACGTTGCTGAGACTCTGGGTGCGGACCGTGGATGGATTCATGATGAGGGACGACGCGTCCCTGAAGGACTAAGATTACCGCAGCGCGCAGAACTTCAAGGGCTCTGCGGACCCTATTAGGTGGGGCCCTGAGGACGCTCCGGGGGTAGCAAGCTGCCTTATGGAACCTTCGGAAGCGATCCCTCAGGCGGGTCAGAAGCCCATTCCGGGCATCTTTCCCCCGAATTTGCCCATCATCTTCTGGAACTTGTTCATCTTGCGCATCATTTCGCGCATTTCCTCGAAGCGTTTGAGCAGGTTGTTGACTTCGGTAACGGTGACGCCGCTGCCCTTGGCGATGCGCATGCGGCGTTTGCCGTTCAACACTTCGGGGTGATGCCGTTCCTTGGGCGTCATGGCGCAAAGGATGCCCTCCATCCGGCGGAACTCCCGTTCGCTCTTGGTCAGGTCGGCTCCCTTGAGCATGTCGCCCCCGCCGGGCAGCAGTTTCACCACGTCTTCGAGCGGGCCGAGCTTCTTCATCTCGCGCAACTGGGAGAGGAAGTCCTCCAGGGAGAACTGTCCCTTCCGCATCTTCTCTTCCAGTTCCATCGCCTTCTTCTGGTCGACGGCCTCGGCAGCCCGCTCGACCAAGGTCACTACGTCGCCCATGCCCAGGATGCGCTGGGTCATGCGTTCCGGGTGGAACGGTTCAAAATCCTCCAGCTTTTCGCCGGTTCCCATGAACTTGATGGGGCGTCCGACCACCGAGCGGAAGGAAAGCGCGGCACCGCCCCGCGCGTCGCCGTCGAGCTTGGTCAGGATCGCCCCGGTGACCCCGAGGGCCTGGTCGAAATGGGTGGCGACATTCACTGCTTCCTGGCCGGTGGCGGCGTCGAGGACGAGCAGGATCTCGCTCGGACGGATCAATTCCTTCAGGTGGACCAGTTCCTGGACCAGGGGTTCGTCGATCTGAAGCCGGCCGGCCGTGTCGAAGATGATCGTGTTCCGGCCGGTGGACGCGGCGTGGGCCAACGCCTCCCGGCCGATCTTCTGGACGTCCTTCTCCCCGGGCAGCAGGAACACGGGAATCTCCAGCTTGTCGCCCAGGACCTTCAACTGATCCATGGCTGCCGGACGGTACACATCGGCGGCGACCAACAGCACCTGGCGCCCCTGTTTGGTGAGGTATCGGGCGAGCTTGGCCGAGGAAGTGGTCTTGCCAGAGCCGTGCAGACCGCACATCAGGATGCAGGCAGGATTGCCGGAGAGCTGCAGTCCGGCATTCTCCGAGCCCAGCAGCACCACGAGTTCGTCATGGATGATCTTGACCATCTGCTGGCCGGGCGCGACCGACTGAAGCACCTCTTCACCCAGGGCCTTGGTCTTGACCGACTCGATGAAGTCGCGGGCCACCTTGAAGTGGACGTCGGCTTCCAGCAGTGCCAGGCGGACGTCGCGGAGCGAGTCGCTGACATTGGACTCTGAAATCTTTCCGAGTCCGCGCAGATTGCGGAAGACGTTCTGGAGCCTGGAGCTCAGCGAGTCGAACATGAGCGCGCAAAGTAGGAAGCCTGTGGGCGTCGGCAAAGATCAAACTGGAAGCAAGGGTCGGGCTGAATGGCTGCCTTCGGGCGGTGTCGGCCTCCCGCGCATGCTCGCGGCCATGGAGTTGGCGACCCACACCATCTGCTTTGAGATGTACATCTTTCAGCCCGACGGCCCGGGAGAGGAGTTTCGTCAGACCCTCGTTTCCGCCGCCGAACGCGGCGTAAAGGTCCGGGTCCTTCTCGATGCCCTCGGCTCCAGTCGGGTGGGCGAGGAGTACTGGCGGACGCTCGTCCGGGCCGGAGGCG
>CAMCFL010000289.1 GCA_945873715.1 Akkermansia muciniphila | reverse complement strand
TGCCCCAGCCGGGCTGACACCTCTTCAAAGGACGGTTTCACCGGAGAGCTTACGAGAGCGTCGGCACTCACCGGGATCGGACCGGTCACCTGGAATTCATAAAGGCGATCCGACACCGCGTTGGTCGTCCGGCTGACCCGGCCATCGGCCCATCGGACTTCAACGGTCCAAGGCCCCGTTCCGACCGCGGCGAAGGTTCGCTCCGGCGCATCTCCACTCAGGTAACGTCCGCCGGCGGACATCTCCTGCGACTGAATGGGAGCCGAGCCGGGAACCGCCGGCAGCACCCGGATGCGGGCCCCGATGCCGGCACGATTGCCTCCGTCGCCCAACAGGCGGACGGCGATGCGCGGGGCCGAGGATTCATTGCGGAAGACGGAGGCGACGGCGTTGAGATGGTTGATCAGGACATCGGGATCGCCGTCATGGTCGAGGTCGGCCAGACACATTCCCTGGGCGACGCCACGGAAATCGAAACCCCATTCCGCAGCACATTCACGAAAGCGACCGCCCTGATTCTGGAAGGCGACCTGGGGAGGTTCGAGCCGGGGATACTGGCGTCGGGCGGCGAACAGTTCCGCATCACTCATCCGGCGGGTCTGCCGCAGCCGACGCAGTTCGGCGGCCACGTCGAGATCCCGGGCGGCACGCCATTGACCGGTGGTGATCAGCAGGTCCTCCCAGCCGTCGAGGTCCACGTCGAGAAAGGCGGGAGTCCACGACCATTCACTGGCCTGCACCCCGGCAAAGGCCGCGGCCTCGAAGAAGGTTCCGTCGCCGCGTCCCATCTGGAGGGTGTTGACGTCGTATTGCGGTGCCGCGGCCGCCTGCTCGGCACTGGAAGGCGCGGCATCTTCGAACTGGGTCAGGCGCTGGACCGGATCCCGCGAGAGCATGTCGAGCACGAGGAAGTCATCATGGCCATCACGGTTCACATCGGCGAAATCCACGCCCATGGAGAATCGCGAGGTGTGCCGGAGGGTCCCGGGTGAGGCCAACCGGAAGCGGACCTGACCGGGTTTCGACTCGTTGCGCCAGAGTCGATCAGGACTCTGGAAATCATTGCAGACGTAAAGCTCGGGACGTCCGTCGGAATCCAGGTCACGGAACCGGGCGGCCAGACCCCATTCGAAGGGGGGTGCCTTCAACGCCTGCCCATCGGCATCCAACCAAGCACCGCCGGTCCACGGCACCTCGACGAAATTCGTGCCACCAAGGCCGAGATAGAGCACGTCCGGTTCGCCCAGTTCTTCGATTCCACCCCGCGCATTGACCGTGAACCGGTTGGCAAGATCGGGAGCGGAGACCGGACGTCCGTCGACGGTCGCCACCTCGGTGCGGCCCTGGACGACCTTGAAGGTCGCGCGAGCGTTGGGCAGGTCCATCAGCGCACGCACCCGGTAGTTGGCCAGGTAGAGATCCAGCCAGCCGTCGCCATCGACGTCGACGATGGCGATCGAGCGCCCTCCGCGTCCGGGATTCAGCGGAGGCAGGACACGGAAAACACCGTGTCCATCGTTGAGGAAAACGTGCGTGCCCTGGCCGTGCGAGTTGACCACAAGATCGACGGCCCCGTCGGCGTTGAGGTCGGCCATCGCGCAGCCGGTGGCGTCCAGGGTTGCCAGGGGCGAACCCGAAGCGAATGCGGCTGGCGTGGCATGGGTGAAGCGGAAGCCTCCAAGGTTCCGCCACAACGCGCTGGTCCCACCCGAGCCGGCAAAGAACACGTCCGTACGCCCGTCGCCGTCGATGTCCCCGGCGGTGACGCCCCCGCCATCAAGCAGGAGTTGGTTGGTCAGATGACGGGATTCGGAAATGAAATGGGTGAAGGTCAGTCCGGTGGCAGCGGCGTCGAGGCGGACGAAACCGGGCTTGGCCCCCTGGGCGACGACCAGTGGACGCGAGCGCACGGGGCCCTCGCCATCGAGGGCGGCCTGTGTGGAAGCGATGGAGCCCAGCATCCAGAGCAGGAGAAAGCACCCGCTGAGGGCAGGCCGCCTCCTGGCTGGGAAGAGGCGGGCGAGGACGCGTGAGGGCAGGCGGCCTACACCCATCCCCCACTCAAGATGAGACGGCGGTACGAACGAGCATGCCGGGAGCACAAGGCAAAGCTCCTGCATCAGGCTCGATTGAGCCAGCGTGGATCCGTGCATGCCCTTTCCGGGCTCTTGCGTCCCGGCCTGCACCGGTGGGACGAGTTCCACGAGTCCGCAACCATGACTCACGGCACCCTTCCCTCCAGCGGAAGAGCTATCGCTTCGGCTGGGGATTCTTCCAGTCGCGACCGTCACGGGCGACCAGGTCGTCGGCGGCAAAGGGTCCCCAGGTACCCGCCCCGTAGAACTCGCGGTTGGTCAGGGACTTGCCGATCCAGGCCCGGCGAATGGCATCCACGATGCCCCAGGCCGTCTCGACCTCGTCGCGGCGGATGAAGAGGGTTGCGTCGCCGGCCATCGCCTCCAGCAGGAGTCGTTCGTAGGCCTCCGGGGTGTAGGCACCGAATTCGGTGTCGTAAGAAAAGTTCATCCGCACCGGGCGCAGTTCGGTGGCTCCTCCGGGAACCTTGCCATTGAAGCGCAGGGTCATGCCTTCGTTCGGCTGGAGCCGCAGGGTGAGCGAATTCGGATCCAGCTTGGTGCCCAATGGCGCGTTGAACAGGATGCTGGGAGCAGGCTTGAACTGGATCCGGACTTCGGAAGCCGAGAGCGGGAGATTCTTGCCGGTCCGGAGGTAGAACGGCACTCCGGACCAACGCCAGTTGTCGATCAGCAGCCGCATGGCAACGAAGGTCTCGACATTCGAGTTGGGCTTCACCTTCGGCTCGGAGCGGTAGGCCGGGCGCAGTTCGCCTTCGACTTCACCGGCAAAATACTGTCCTCGAACCACATGCTCAGCGACCTGGGCCGGGGTCATGGGACGGATCGACTTGAGGAGTTTCACCTTCTCGTCGCGCACGTTCTCGGCCTCCAGCGAGACCGGCGGCTCCATGGCGATCAGGGCGAGCACCTGAAGGACGTGGTTCTGGAGCATGTCGCGCATGGCTCCCGCTTCCTCGTAATAGCCACCGCGGGAACCGACCCCGAGCTTCTCGGCAACGGTGATCTGGACGTGATCGATGGCCTCCCGGTTCCACAGCCGCTCGAAGATGGCGTTGCTGAACCGGAAGGTGAGGATGTTCTGGACCGTCTCCTTGCCGAGGTAATGGTCGATCCGGAAGATCTGCTTTTCGTGGACGAACCGGGTCAACTCGGCGTTGAGCTGCTGGGCGCTCCCCAGGTCATGCCCAAAGGGCTTCTCCACCACGATCCGGTCGGGAGTAGCCCCGCCCTCGGCCTTTTGCAGGAGTCCGACCGCGCTCAGGTGCGCCGTGGCCTCGGCGAACTGGCTGGGGTTGGTCGCCAGATAGAAGAGCAGGTTGCGCCGGAGCTTTTCGTCGGGAAAACCCGCGATCAACGCCTTGAGCTTCTCGTAGCCCGAGGCGTCGGACATGTCGGCCTGGCAATAGTGGATGTTGGCGGCGAACTCGGCCCAGACCTCTTCCTTCACGGGCGAAGTCCGCGAGAACTTGACCAGCGCCTCGCGGAGTTCCTCGCGCCAGGATTCGTCGGTCTTCTCCCGACGGGCGAAGCCCACGATGCGGAAGGGCCGCGGCATCAGCTTCTCCACGGCCAGATGGTAGAGGGCCGGAATCAGCTTCCGGGCGGTCAGATCGCCGGAGGCACCAAAGATCACCACGGTACATGGTTCCACCGGCCGCCGGGTCTGGTCCTGTCGGGAGGCAAGGAGTTCGTCGAGCTGCTGCACGTCGTTCATAAACCGACCCATATCATGGGCACGGGTCCCAGCGGGGGCAACCGACATTCGAGACGGGGTTTCGCCGCGGGTGCATCTTGAGTTTGTCGGGGATGGAGGCCGCCTGCCCTCAGGCGGCGATGTAGAAGCGCCCGCTGGGGGCAGCGGGCCTCCATTCACGAGAACAAATCCAAGATGCACCCGTTTCGCTGCTCAGACCACCTCGACGTCCCGGACGGCAAGCCGGATGGCTGCAGCCTGGGAGATGAAGTCCAGGCGCAGGACGACGTCCAGCGGTTCGTCCAGACGTTCCACCGAGCCTTCAAATCCCCGCAACGGCCCGCGGATGATCTGCACCCGCACGCCAGGCTGGACCCCGGAAACCGGCCGCATCTCGAGCCCGGAGCCGACGGCAGCCAGGATCTCGCGGATCTGACGGTCGAATTCCTCCAGGTCTGGCGGAACCAGGACCCGGGCCGCGTGACGGTTCTGCTGGATGCCGGCCGCCGCCGAGGGCTCGGCCCGGAGGAAGACGTAGCCGGGAAACAGGACCTTATCGAAATGGACCACCTTGCCCCGGTACCGATGAACGGTCCGGTAGGTGGGCAATTCCCCGGGGATGCCCGCCCCCACCGCCCAGACAAGCAGCTTTTTCTCGCACCGCGCCAGGGTGTGCACCACCAGCCACGGGAAGATGATCGCCGACTCGCTCACGGGCACGTCCATTGAACCGTGCCTACCTTCGCGCACCTCGGCTCGGCAAGAGGCAAATTCCCGTTTTCCAATCCCGCCCTTCTCACCCACCCTGCCCCGATGCCTGTCATTGAGGAACTCCCTCCCATCTCCACGTCCGATCCGATCAATGCGCGGATCCTGGCGGTCAGCGAAGACCGGATCCAGGGCTACCAACGGGATCCGCTGGCCGCGATCGCGCGGGAGGCGGACCTGCCCCTCGACACCGTGCTGGCGCGCCTGAGGGCGATGCTGGCCAGTGGGGTGATCCGGCGCATCCGGCAAACCCTCCTCGCCACCAGCCTCGCCGACGGGGCGCTGTGCGCCTGGCAGGTTCCCGCGGATCGTCTGGAGGCCGCTTTCGACTTCCTGTTCCAGCAGGATCCCTTCAGCGGTCACGTCGTGATCCGCTCGACCGACGCGGCAACCCCCGGCTCGAACTATCGGCTCTGGACCACGCTCAAGGTGCCGCAGGGATTCTCGCTGGAACGCCACGCCCGCCATCTCGCCGGCCGGATCGGTGCCGAACACTACCGACTGATGCCCGCCCGGAAGCTGTTCGCCCTCGGCGTCGGGCATGTCCGGCGACG
>CAMCFL010000288.1 GCA_945873715.1 Akkermansia muciniphila | reverse complement strand
GTCCGCACGACTGCGTGGGTTTTGGCCGCGCCACGCGAGGGTCGCCTCCGGCACTTCCCGCGGCAGATGGTCGAGCTCCCAGTAGTCGCTGGTGTCCACGTTGTAGCGGATGGGCAGTTCGACCGAACGGCCATCCGCAAAATGGATGCGGTAGTGCCCGATCCGGTCGCCGGTCTTGGTGGTGCGGCTTTCTGCGTGTGCCATCTGGAGGAAGTGCAGGCGCGTGAGACGGCGTTGAATCCGGATGCCGTCGGCGCGGGCGGGCTCAGTTTGCCATTCGGCCTCCGCAGAGCGGCCCACGATCAAGAGGCCCCCACGCACATCGAAGTGGGTGCCGTCGAAGACTTGATGCCCGACGGGCAGCTCGCGGAGGTCATTGGCCGCCCCCTCGGGGTCGCGCGTCCATGCGAGTGTCGCCGTGTAGTAGGCCGACAGATCAATCGCACCGGCCGGCGTGGCCGGGTCACGGGCGGGAATCTTCAGCAAACCGAGGTTCTCCCGGCCGGCCTCGTCGATCCGGCCCATCCGTCGGAGAAGTTCGGCCCGGTGAGGCTGGATCATCGGGCGCAGCCACCACCCCACTTCGTCGCGGGTTTCAGCGAGTTCATCGGCGCGGGAACAGGCCGCCAACGCCGCTTCCAACTTTCCCCCGCGCAGCAGTTCCTGGGAGACCGCGAGCCAAGTGGGGGCGTGCTCACCCGCGAGGGCGCGGTAATCGCCGCCTTCCGCGGCGGCGATTTCGGCGAGGGAGGGGGCGAAATACAGCGAGGTGGCGGGGTTCTTCCCGTCATGGCGATAGAAGGCCAGCGCCCGGCCGTCGGGAGAAAACTCGACTTGGAAGAGGTCGTGATCTTCGGTGGGGGCTTGGAACCGGAGCAGCTCGCGTTGGGTGGCCAAGTGCCAGACGCGGGCGGTGTGATCGTCGGCGATGCTGGCCAGGGTCCGGCTGTCGGGGCTGAAGGCGGGCAGGACCGTTTTCCGCGTGTGCCCTTCCAACACTCCGATGACTTTCCCCTCGGGCAAGCTCTTTAGGGTGATGTCCCCCGACCCGGAGGCGAGCAGGCGTCCATCGGGGGACACCGCGACCCTCACGTAACGGGTTCCGACCTTCAGAACCGGTTTGAACTCGTCGTCCTCAATCCGCGCGATGTGGGTTTCCGGCCCGACCACAGTTGCGACATAGTCACCCTGGGCCGTCGTCATGATCCCGGCTCCCGTGAAGTCATCCACCTGCCACTTCAAGTTTCCGGCCGGCAGTTGCCAGGCGTTGAGGACGAGCTGGCCGACCGCGTTGGTGGTGGCCGTGGTGACCAACTGTCGCCGGAGATCGAAGGAGATGGACGGGCTGAGGTTGGGAACGGAGCACAGCCGGGTTCCCAGGCGGCGATCCCACACCTCCAGAAGCTTTTCCTGGTAGCGAAAAAGCGCGTGATACCGTCCGTCGGCGGACAGACTGTTCAACTTGTTGGCGTAGGAGACACCCGCCTGGATTTTTGGAACCGCAATGGGAACGAGCTTCAAGTTGGCGGGATCAACGGCTACCAGCTGGCGCTCGGGTTTCGGTCCGAACGCCACGAATCGGCCTCCGGCATCGAACCCCTGCGGCCAGAGCGGTATCACCTCGCTCCGTCGCCCGGCGCGGGGATCCCAGACCAAGACGACCGACTCGGTGATGCCCAGCGAAGCGAGCCGGGTTCCGTCCGGCGAAAACGCCACGTCCACCACCTCGTCGGCCTGGCCGCGGAAGGTATGGAGCAGCTTGCCGGTGGCCACCTCCCACAGCTTGACCGTCTGGTCCGGACTGGTGGTGGCCAGCCAGGTGCCATCGGGCGAAAATCGGGCGGAGAAGATGTGATCGGCGTGCCCCTGCAGAACCCGCAGTTCGCGGTTTTCGACGGTGTCCCAGAGCCGCACGCCATACCCCTTGGGACTGGGAAGCGCGAGGATCCGGTTGTCCGGTGAGAGCGCGATGAACGGACGGGAGGTCAAGCTTTCCGGTAGTTTTTCCGGCAGGACGAGCAGCTCCTTCAGCTCTGGGCAACTGACCAGACGCACGGTGCCGCCGGTGAGCATCGCGACGCGCCCGGAATCGGATCCAAAAGCCAGTTGCAGGAAGAGATCCCGCGAGCCACTGGGCACACCCGACACGGGGAACGTCGCCGTGTGGAGCACCGTCCAAGTTCCCGTGTCCCAGACGAGCACTTCCTTGGGTTGATCCCAGTCCGGTTCATCCGGTTTCCAGGGGCCGCGACCGGTGAGGAGGAACCGGCCATCCGGCGAAAACACGGCCGGTGCCACGGCGTTGGTCAGCCGCCGAACTTCCTGAAATGAACGCGCATCCCAGAGCCGGACATCGTTGGCTGAACCGCTCGCCAGGATTTCACCCTTGGGTGAGAACGAAAGCGACAGGATGGCATTGGTGTCGGGCAGCAGCGCGACCGGTTGGCGAAGCCGGAGGTCCAACAGCCGGATGTTGCCGCCCGCATAACCGCCGACGGCGAGGTGCTTGCCACCTGGGGCGAACGCAAGCACACGGGAGTCATTGGTCTGCCCCTTAAAGCTGAACAGCTCCTCACTCCGGCACTGGTGCCAGAGGTAACGCCACTCGAAGCCGCGTAAGTCCGGCTGGCCCGGCTGGGGAACGTGGTTCTGCAGGAGCGAACGAGCGAGCCGGAGGTTGTCGGCCTGCAACGCCTGCTGGGCCAGTTGAATGTCGGCGGCGTAGAGGCTTTCCCGGGCGGTCGCCTCGCTTTTCCGCGCCAACCCGGCGCTGGCCTCCGCCCGTTCCGCCAGCTTCAGTTTCTCCGCGGCCAGATCCCGGTTGTCCTCGGCCAACCGCCGCGCCTCGCGGGTCTGGCTCTGCTGATAGAGGAACGCCAATCCCGCCAGGACTGCCAGGCCGGCCACCAACGCCCCCCCGCGGGCCAGGAACTTGAGTCTCCGTTCCACGGACCGAGCCCGGGCCACCGAGCCGCCGCTCTGGAGCAGCGCCAGGTCGGCGTGCAGCTCGGCGGCGGTGCGGTAGCGCTCCTTCACGTCCGGCGCGCAGGCGCGCACGAGCACCTCGTTGAACTCGGCCAGTGCGGCGCGATCGGGCAGTTCGGCGACGTTGGTCGGCAGTTCCGGGAACTGCTGGCGATCGTTCCCGGTGCTGATTTCGTAGAGCACCTTGCCGAGGCTGAAGAGGTCCGCCTGGACGGTGCCCGGTCCTTCCGGCGGCAGGTAACCTTCCGTGCCCACAAACGACATCGTGCGCTCGGCCAGCGCCACCAGACCGATGTCCGCCAGCTTGGGGATGCCGTTCACGAAGACGATGTTGGAGGGCTTGATGTCGCGGTGGACGAGGCCGTGCCGGTGCAGGTGTTCCAGCGCCGTGCTGAGGGCGAGGCCGAGGCGGAGGCATTCGTCCACCGGCAGGCGACCGCGGAAGAGCAGTTCGCTGCGCAGCGTGCGCGCCGCGTAGGTGGTCTCGTCGATGGCCGGGCCCCGACCCTGGTCGTCGGCCAGTTCCATCACGTAGTAGAAGTGCTCCGCAGTCCGACCAACGTGCAGGATGTTGAGCTGGCTCTCGTGGCTGCGCGAAATCGGCTCGAAACGTTGGATGCCGACGAACTCGCGTTCGAAGGGCCGGTCGTCGCCGAAGGAGCTTCGGTGGAGCACCTTCACCGCCCGGTAAAGACCCAGGGCGTTCCGCGCAAGCCAGACCTCGCCATAGGCACCCCGGCCGATCCGCCGCAGCAAGGTGTGGTCGGGCACCGCCACCGGGGGTGACTCTCCCGGACCCGTCGGCGCCCCCCCCGTGGGCGTCAGCGTGCCCCAGGGCGTCTTGATGGTGGGGATGGGCTCGGGCTCGGGCATTGGAGGGAATGGTCAGCGGTGGTGAGCTGTGCCGGCGGGGCGAGCCTCGCGGAGCATCCGGTGGAGGCGACGTCGCAATTCCCGCCGCAGGACGAAGGGATTCTGACGGGGGGTCACTCGATAGCGGCGTGGGGCGATCGGGCGCAGGCAGTGGCGAAGCAGGTCGATCAGCCGTTTCATGACTTGGGCACCGCAAAGTGGTCGGCCCGGGCTTCGAGCTTCTTCACCTCCTGCTTGAGCAGCGAGCCGACGCGGTGGCGGGCGAGATAGACCTGGGCGGCGTTGACCTTGAGCAGGCCGGTCACCTCCGCCATGGGAAGCTGGCGCAGGACGGAGAGGTCGAAGATCTGGAACTGCTTGGGCGTCGCCAGCAGCTTCACGCGTTCGAGCGCGGCATCCACCAGGTTCTTCTGCCATTCCTCTTCCCACACCGCATCCGGTTCCAGGCTGGCCGGGTCCGGCTGCCGCGCGAGCGTGTCGGTGCGACTGGGGTCATCGTCGTTGGCCGGCCGGTGCCGTAGCGCCGGGTCGGTCCGTCGCCGGAAGTGGTCGATGATCCGTCGGCGCGTGATCAGGCAAAGCCAGTGCTTGAAGGAACTCCTGGTCTGGTCATAGCCGTCCGTGCGCATCTGCTTGGCCACGGCCAGCACGGTCTCCTGCACGACATCGCGCGCCTCTCCGTCGGACAGCCCGGCCTTGATGGCGACCGAGTAGATGAGCTTCCAGTAGGTGTCGAAGAAGTCCTGCCAACTGCCTTGATCGCCCCAGTCCTTGAGCCGGTGCAGCAGGCTGGACCGGGTCGCAGCCGGATCGTCCCCGGGGAACGGCACGCTGGCAGAGGTGTTCACTGGGCAACTATTCGCAGCGGCGGGCGGAATCTTTCAAGAAATCTGCCGCCATCGAAGGGGGGTGGATCCGCCGCGTGCGCGCACGCGAGGGGGAGTGGCAAGTGTTCAGTTTCAGGTTTGAAGCCGGCGGCAGTCGCCAGTTCTGAAGACGGGGAACTGGAGACTGGGAACGGAAGGTGGGTCGTGCCTAGCGTCCGCCCGCGGGCTTGCCTTCGGATTACCGGGCGTACCCTTCGATTGAACAGGCGGAGCTGGATGAAGGGGTGGAGTGGGGTTACCGGAACGACCTGCAAATGCTGGTCCACTCGAACGGCGACGCCGCGGTCGAAGCCTTCCTGAAGTCCGTCGAACGGGCGCGAAGGATCGTGGGCGCGAAGGATCTGCGGCCGGTGGCCATCCACGCCCAGTTTGC
>CAMCFL010000287.1 GCA_945873715.1 Akkermansia muciniphila | reverse complement strand
GGAGTGTGCTGACCGAAACGGCCCGCATCACCGTCCGTCCGCCATTCACCATCCGCACGCAGCCCTCGCCGCAATTGGTGCTGAACGGGGTGGTCCTCGCTGGGGCGCAGATCGATTCGATGGCGATCCAGGGCGGGGCGGTTGGCGGCAAGCTGCTGAAGTTCACCATCACCAACACGACTTCCGCCCGGTTCCCGCTGGGCGGGGTGTTCGATATCCGGTTGAACGGCGGTCCCAGCGGAGGAACCTATGCCATCCAGGCAGGGGGAGTTTTCCCTGCGCGCCAAAGCACCTATTCCGTTCCGTTCTCGCTGCCCGATCATACCAATCTCCGCTTCCTCCGGTTCGATGGAGTCAACATGGCCACCCTCGGACTTAGCCTGGATGGGCGGTTCGATCTGCACTACGACATCGCAGATCCGGACGGGTGCTGTGCCACCGGAACCTTTACCCTGGAAGGCGGGACCCAGAACGCCAACTTCCAGGTGTTCACTTCCTTCTTCGTTCCCGACGGAAATTTCCAGTGGCAGCGAAACGGCGTCGATCTGCCGGGGAAGACCTCGTCGACGCTCTCGTTGACCAACGTGACCGCGGCGGAGGCCGGCATGTACCGGGTCGTCATCACCGACCGCGGCTATACCGAGACCAGCGTGGCCGTTGAGTTGCGGGTGCTGTCGGGCGCCCCCGTCGACCCGCCCGTGCTGAACCTCGGCGTGTTTGTCATCGACGCCGGGGGGATGACCATCCCGACCTGGCCGTCGGGTTATGTGCTCCAGCGGACCTTTTCACTGACTCCGCCCGTGTGGGAGACGATCGCCACCCAACCTCCCGTGACGATCCCGTTCTCGGCCCCGGGAGAGTTCTTCCAACTGGTGCCGGGGCCGTGATGGCTTGAAGAACCGAACCATCCGTGACTGGATGACCACATGAGGCGTCGGGATTTTGTACGATCTGCAATGGGGGTCTCCTCGGTTCTGGCCGGGGCGGCCCCGGCGGTCGCAACGGTGATTCCTCGTGACCCCATTCGTGGGTCGTTTGCCCTGGATGGAACCCGGGTCCGCCTTTGGACAACTGCAATCCGGGAGCCATCGCGGTTGATGGTGGTGGCGGACACCCATCTGTTCCGGGATGACGAGCGTGGCGCGCCCTTCCTCCAGTTCAGCCAGCGCATGGCCCGGGCTTATAACCAGACGAAGCACTTTGTCTCTGGGGAGCCGACGAATCCTGAAGACAGCTTTGTGGCCGCCCTGCGGCGGTCGCAGGACTCAGGTACGGATCTGCTGGCCCTGGTCGGCGATCTCTTCAGCTTTCCTTCGGAGGCGGCGGTCGAGTGGGTCCAACGAAGACTGGCTGGGGCGGGGATTCCCTACCAATACACGGCTGGTAATCACGACTGGCACTACGAGGGAATGGCCGGTCCGCTGGAGGATCTGCGATCCACCTGGAGCCGGGAGCGATTGTCCCCCATGCATCAGGGGAGCAATCCGTTGATGTCTGTCCGCGAGATTCACGGGGTGCGGGTGGTGATGCTGGACAACTCGAACTACGAGATCCTGCCGGAACAGTTGGAGTTCTTCCGCAGGGAAGTCCGTTCGGGCAAACCAATGCTCCTGATGGTGCACATCCCGCTCTACGCGCCGGGACGGCCGCTCGGGTTTGGATGCGGGCATCCGGATTGGGGTGCTCGGAACGACCGGAGCTTTGAGTTGGAGCGACGCGAGCGTTGGCGGGAGAGCGGTCACACGGACACGACGCGGACGTTTCACCGGGAAGTGTTCCTGGCACCGGGCCTTCTGGGTGTTTTCGCGGGCCACGTGCACCGACCGTCGCTGGATGTGGTGAACGGCATTCCCCAGTTTGTGACCGAGGCGAACGCTGTGGGGGCGTGGATGGAGATTGAGGTGCTGCCGGTGGGGTGAACCTGGATCGGGCCGCGGACGCGAAGTGGCTCGACGGAATTTCGCCCCACCCACCTCCGTTGGGCGGCGACCATCGGAGGCGGCCGGATCGCGCCTCCCAGAGGACACCGCCGACGAGTCCGCCCATGGGCCGGTGAATCGCCGTCAGGATGCGGCAGGTCAAAAAAAGGCCGCCCGATGCGTGCATCGGACGGCCTTGTGAAAAAGCTCAGCGAAGCGGGCCATGGGCCCACGACGGATCAGTAGCGGTAGTGCTCAGGCTTGTAGGGGCCGTCGGACGCGACGCCGAGGTAGGCCGCCTGCTGCTTGGTGAGCTTGGTCAACACGACGCCGATCTTCTCCAGGTGCAGACGGGCGACCTCTTCGTCGAGCTTCTTGGGCAGGCGATAGACGGTCTTCTCGTACTTGTCCTTGTTCGTCCAGAGATCGAGCTGGGCGAGCGTCTGGTTGGTGAACGAGTTGGACATGACGAACGACGGATGGCCGGTGGCGCAGCCGAGGTTCACCAGGCGTCCTTCGGCGAGCATATAGATGCTCTTGTTGCCGGGGAGGTAGTAGCGGTCGTACTGAGGCTTGATGTTCTCGATGGTGACGCCCTTGGTCTTCTTCATGGCGTCGACCTGGATCTCGTTGTCGAAGTGGCCGATGTTGCAGACGATCGCCTGGTCCTTCATCGCCAGCATGTGGGCGACGGTGATGATGTCGCAGTTGCCGGTGGTGGTGACATAGATGTCGCCGACCCCCAGCGTGCTCTCGATGGTGTTGACCTGGAAACCTTCCATCGCGGCCTGAAGGGCGTTGATCGGATCGATCTCGGTCACGATCACGCGGGCACCGTAGGGGCGGAGCGAATGGGCCGAGCCCTTGCCGACATCCCCGTAACCGCACACGACGGCCACCTTGCCGGCGATCATGACGTCGGTGGCGCGCTTGAGACCGTCCGCAAGCGACTCGCGGCAGCCGTAAAGGTTGTCGAACTTCGACTTGGTGACCGAGTCGTTCACGTTGATTGCCGGGACCAGCAGCTTGCCCTGCTCCGCGAGCTGGTACAGACGATGGACACCGGTGGTGGTCTCCTCGGAGACGCCCTTCCAGTCCTGGACGATCTTGGTCCAGATGCCGGGCTTCTCGACGGCGACGCGCTTGAGCAGGTTCTTGATGACCTGTTCCTCGTGGCTGCCGGAGGGGGTGTTGACCCAGGTGGACCCGTTCTCGAGCTCAAAGCCCTTGTGGATCAGGAGGGTCACGTCACCGCCGTCGTCCACGACCAATTGAGGGCCGGTATCGCCGGGGAACAGCACGGCCTTGAGGGTGAGCTCCCAGTATTCCTCAAGGGTCTCTCCCTTCCAGGCGAAGACCGGCGTGCCGGTGGCGGCGATGGCCGACGCGGCGTGGTCCTGGGTGGAGAAGATGTTGCACGAAGCCCAGCGCACGTTGGCTCCGAGTTCCACCATCGTCTCGATCAGGACGGCCGTCTGGATGGTCATGTGCAGCGATCCGGTGACGCGCACACCCTTCAAGGGCTTCTTCTTGGCGTATTTCTTGCGGACGGCCATCAGACCCGGCATTTCGTGCTCGGCGACGGCGATTTCCTTGCGGCCCCATTCAGCGAGACCGAAGTCGCGCACGACATAGTCTTTTCCTGCCGGTGTCAGCGCCGCAAAGGCGCGGAGGTTGGTCAGGGTCGTTTCGTCGAGGACAGGGGCGGGAGCGGACTTTTTTGATGGTTTTGCAGGCATATAGTCAGTGGGCTTTAAGATTTCAGTTTCAAGATTTCAGTTTCAAGCCGTCGCGGGTGACGGCGGGCGTCTGACGGCGACGCCGAAGCGTTCCGGCTTACAAGGATCAATTGGAAATTCTCGCAGGTGGATTGGGACCCGGCATTTGGCTCGCATCCTCTATTCGGCTTCGTCGAGTGGATTGTCGTGAACGGGTAGGTAACCGGATTCATCTTTGAGGCTTGAGGAACCAAGGGAACGGATCAGTCCTTGCAACATCGCCCCTATCTGGCGCGCCTCATCGGTGGCTCGCGCGGAGAATTCATCACTGATGAGTCCGAGCCGGGTAGCAATGATCAGTTGGGTTCGAAGTTCGGCTGTGGAGCCCTTGGCAATTCTCAAGAACCGGACGAAGTCGCCCGTGCTGTCCCTCTCCGATCCTTCGGCGATGTTTGAAGGAATGGAGATGACCGCACGCTGCAATTGGTTCCGGAGGGCGAAGAGGCGCATGTCGGCCACTTCGCGGCAGATCTCCACGGCCAGATCGCAGGCGCGGCGCCAGACTTCCAGGTTCTCAAATGACGAGTAGGCCATGGAAATGATCGAACGCCGCGCCGTCGTGTGACGCCTAGGGTTGCTTGAATCTTGAATCTTGAAACTCAGGGCTTCACAGGGCCTTGAGCAGCGCCTTGACCTTGTCGGTCTTTTCCCACGTCAGTTCGGCGTCTTCCTTGCCGAAATGGCCGTAGTTGGTGGTCTTGGAGTAGATCGGACGCAGCAGGTTGAGCTGCTTGACGATGTCCGCCGGCTTGAAGCTGAACACCTTCTCGACCGCCTCGGTGATCGCACCGTCGGTCAGGCCTCCCTTGGCCGTGCCAAAGGTGTTCACGTACACGCTCACGGGGTCGGGATAGCCGATGGCGTAGGCGAACTGGATCTCGGCTCGCGCGGCCAGACCGGCGGCCACGATGTTCTTCGCCACGTACCGGCCCATATAAGCCGCCGAACGATCGACCTTCGACGGATCCTTGCCGGAGAACGCGCCGCCGCCGTGACGTCCATAGCCACCGTAGGTGTCGACGATGATCTTTCGGCCGGTCAGACCGGTGTCGCCCTGGGGCCCGCCGATCACGAAACGGCCGGTGGGATTGATCAGGTACAGCGTGTCCTTCGTGAGCATGTCCTTCGGCAGGACCTTCTTGATCACTTCCTCAATGCAGAATTCCTCGATCGTCTTGTGATCCACATCGGCCGAGTGCTGCGTCGAGATGACCACGTTGGAGATCGCCACCGGACGATGGTTCTCGTACACGACCGACACCTGCGACTTGGCGTCGGGTCGCAACCACTTGGCGGCTTTACCGGCCTTGCGGATCTGGGTGAGCTTCCGACCCAACCGATGCGCGAACATGATCGGCGCGGGCATCAGCTCCGGCGTCTCGTCCGCCGCGTAGCCGAACATCAGACCCTGGTCACCGGCGCCCTGCTCGGCCTTCTTCT
>CAMCFL010000286.1 GCA_945873715.1 Akkermansia muciniphila | reverse complement strand
CCCGCGCCGTCCTCGAGGCCGCTGCGGACGCGACCAAGAAGGGTTTCAAGGCCAAGCCCGAGATCATGATCCCGCTGGTCGGGTTCAAGAAGGAGCTCGATCTTCAGGTGGCGATCGTCCACGAGGTCGCCGCGCTGGTGCAGAAGGAGAAGAAGGTCAAGATCTCCTACACCGTCGGCACGATGATCGAGATCCCTCGCGGAGCCCTGACTGCCGACGAGATCGCCCAAACTGCCGAGTTCTTCAGCTTCGGCACCAACGACCTCACCCAGACCTGCCTCGGCATGTCGCGTGACGACTCCGGCTCCTTCCTCGGTGCCTACACCGAGAACGAGATCGTGAAGAAGAATCCGTTCGCGTCGATCGACCAGACCGGCGTCGGACAACTCATCCAGATCGCTGCCGAGAAGGGCAACAAGACCCGCCCTGGCATCAAGCTCGGCATCTGCGGTGAACACGGTGGCGACCCTGACTCCGTCAAGTTCTGCCATCGCGTCGGCCTGAGCTACGTCAGTTGCTCGCCGTACCGTGTGCCCGTCGCCCGCCTCGCCGCCGCCCAGGCGGCCATCGAGGAGAAGCGCAAGGCCGCCAGCGCCCCGAAGTCCGCCGCCAAGGCGAAGACCAAGGCGAAGACCAAGGCGAAGACCAAGGCGAAGACCAAGGCGAAGAAGTAGGATTTCACCCCGCGAGGGGTGCTTGTGCCACCGCTTCGGCGGCGAGCACGTCGGGCTGTTCACCCTCGTGGTGAAAGCTCATTTAGGCCGTCCCGGGCAACCGGGGCGGCCTTCTGCTTTTCCGCGGCTTGATCCGCCCCAGGTTTCGCGCCTTACTGCCCCTACACCCCGCTGTCATGAGCATTCCTTTCCTTGCCTGCTTCAGCCTCGCCGCTGCCGCCCTCCTCACCCTCCCCCTGATGGCCGCCGAACTGCCCGGGGTCCAGCGCACCGAAGTCATCTATGGGCGCAAGTTTGGGACTGCCCTGACCCTCGACGTCCTGCAACCCCCGAAGACCAATGGCTTCGCGGTCATCGCCGTCATCTCGGGCGGGTTCTTCTCCTCCCATGACAGCATCAATCCCTCCTATATGAGGGAGATCCTCGACCGGGGTTATACTGTTTTCGCCGTCGTCCACGGCTCGCAACCCAAGTTCACCATCCCCGAGATCACCCAGGACCTTCACCGGTCGGTCCGCTGGATCCGCACGCACGCCGCCGAGTACGGGGTTCACCCGGACAAGTTCGGGGTCTTTGGTGGATCCGCGGGTGGCCATCTATCCCTCACCCTCGCCACCCAGGGCGCGCTGGGTGACGCAACGGCCAAGGATCCGGTCGATCGCGCCTCGTCCGCGGTACAGGCGGTCGCCTGCTTTTTTCCCCCGACCGATTTCGAGAACTGGAGCGCTCCCGGCGACACCCAGGTGGGCATCGGGAAGGTCGGACGCGCCTTTCATGCCGCTTTCGGGCCGCGCTCCGAGGTGCTGGAAGATCGAGCCAGACTGGGGCCGGAAATCTCCCCGATCCACGGCCTGAGCAAGGCGACCCCGCCCACGCTCATCCTCCATGGAGATTCGGACAAACTCGTCCCCCTCTATCAGGCCGAGATCTACAAGAAGAAGGCGGATGCCGTCGGGGCCACGGTGCGACTCGATGTGAAGCCTGGTGCCGACCACGGCTGGGCGAACATGGAGAAGGACCTGGGGACCTTCGCCGATTGGTTTGATGTCCACCTGCGTGGTCTGAGCCGATAGCGAATTGCTTTCCCATGCCCCCTCCATTCCGGAGAGGGTGCGGCATGACTTTGGCGACACCTGAGGTGATCTGCACCCACGAGAGCGATCTGGACGGTCTTGTGTCCGGACTGCTGCTGCAGCGACTCGCGAAACACCTGTTCGGCACGGAGGTGACGCTGGAGGCGTTTCACTACCAGGCCTGGAAACTCCGTTCGATGTCCGAGCGGGTGGCCTGGGTTTCCGACCTGGCCTTCGAGACCCGGTTCGACCGCAGCAACTGGCTGGTGGTCGATCATCACAGCGGCGACTTCCGGCCCAAGCAGGCCCATCTGGTCCATGATCTTACCAAGTCCGCCGCCCTGCTCTGCTATGAATTGTGCCAGCAGCATGGCCTCGGGAGTCCCGAACTCGAGCGTCTGGTCCACCTGACCCACCTCGGCGACCTCTTCCTTGAACACGATCCCGACTTCGCCCTTGCCTGTGACTACGGATCGCTGGTGAAGAACTATGGGTTCTGGAACCTGCACTCGGTCATCGGCGGAAAGCTCGAGTCACTCCTGGATCACCCGCTCCTCGAAGTCATGCAGGTCCGCCGTCGGGTCGAGGATCCCATCGGATACGAACTCGCCCTGCGCGAGGTCACCGAGATCAGTCCGACGGTCGGACTCGTCCGACCGCCGGTGGGAAACACCAATCTCATCGTCCACGAACTGTTGAACCGGCAGGCCACTCCTTACCCAGTCCTCATCTCGCTGCACCGTCGGGGGGCCGGGGTGTTTGTCGTCAGTTTCCGGAGCCTCAACGGCGAAGCCCTGCCGGTCGCGCAGAAGTTCGAGGGCGGCGGTGGTCATCCGAACGCTTCCGGGGCCACGCTCCCCCGGCTCAGCGACCACGATTCCGCCCTTCAGTTCCTGCGTTCCCGGCTCTGTCCGGCCCCGACCTCACGCCCGGGAGCCACCACCATGGCGGAGGCCTTCACCGGGCTGCAGTGGCAGCCCGAAGCGAAGTAGTGCGTTGGCCGTCCCTTACTTCTTCTCGGCCTTCTTTTCGTCCTTCTTCTCTTCCTTTTTCTCGGCGGGCGGCACCACGGCGAGTTCGGCTCCCGTGTTGATGTCGCATCCGGGCAAGGCTTCCTGGAGGCGCTTGACGCCTTCCGGCGTGGTCTTGGTCTGCCAGAGGTAGAGATTCCGGAGGTGCTTGAGTCCCTTGAGGTGCTCGAGGCCAGCATCGGTCACGGCCGTCCCATACAGATTCAGGGAAACCAGGTTGCCGAGGCCCTTCACCTTCGCCAATCCGGCGTCGGTCACGCCGGTCAGTTCCAGACCGAGCACCTGCAACTGGGAGAGCGCTTCCAGCGAACCAAGGCCGGCATCCGTCACCTTGGTCGTGCCCAGGCGCAACTCGATCAGGCTGGGGACGTTCTTCAAAGGCTCCAGCGTCTTGTCCGTCACCTCCGCGCCCTTCAGCCGGAAGTTGGCCTCACGCCAAGGCGAGTTCTGCGCCACCGGACGGGCCTCAACCCCGGTCTTGGCCAGAGCCGCAACCGCTGCGGCTTCCGCTGCGGGTGCCTTGAAATCCTTGGGCAATTCCGGCAGGGGCGGACGCGGCCTCGCCGGCATGGCGGGAACCGCCGGGGGCATGGCGGCAGCCGTTCCTGGCTTGGCCACCACCTTGACCACGAAGCCATCCGGCCAGGCCGCGCCCCCCGCCACCCAGTCCTTGAGCACCTTGATGGTCTTCTCCGGCAGCGGCCCCCCCTCGGACGGCATCACCTCGTCCGAATCCTTGGGAAGCAGGATCCGATGGATGATCTCTGATTTCTCGACGTCGCCCGCGATGATGGCGGGCGTCCCGCTCTTGCCGCCCTTGAAGGCGTCGGCTTTCAAATCGAGCCGCAGCTTGCCCTTCTGTTTCTCCTCGCCATGGCACTTGATGCAGTGCTCGGCGAGGATCGGGGCAACTTCCTTCTCGAAATCCACCTTGTCGGCGGCACGGGAGATCCCGGCGGCAACCGACAGGCCCAGGGCAATGATGGTGATTTTGTGCATGTCCAGCTTCATTCTTCCCCTCCCGACGCCGGCAGGTCGGCCGGCATTCGTCAGGGATTTTTCCCACCTTAGAACGAATGCCCGCCCCGGTTCAAACGATGCCTTTGGCAAATCCACGCCCGGGGCAGCCGGAAGATTTCAGTTTCAAGACTGAAGGAGACGCGGGTTGCACGCTCGCCCCGCGAGAGGGCGAACTCCCCGCAGCCGCCTGGGCTTGAAACTGAAATCTTCGTCGTCGGCCTCTCCGAGTCGAACTCACCCCAGGAAGAAGCCGGGCTTGCCAGTTCCAGTTCCGCTTGGATACTTCCTCGGTCTGTCGAGCGGAAGGGTGGCTGAGTGGTTGAAGGCACCTGACTCGAAATCAGGCGTACTCGCAAGGGTACCGGGGGTTCAAATCCCTCCCCTTCCGCCAGTTCTCCATCAACAACTTACGTCGCAAGTGTCACCTCAGTGTCACCCGGCGATGGACTTCAGTAGGCGGCGTTTCCTGTTCGGATTCCCGTTCGGATTCCCGGCTTTAGCCGACCAGACGCCCACGGCCACCTGGACGACAATGCCCTCCAGCCTGCTCGCTGCAGCGAAAGCCTCAGTGCCTCGCTTCTGGAAAGACACTCACGTTCGTCCCTGCCCATGGGTTCCCGCCGACCCCTGTCATTCTTCACCTGACAAACCGCCCCTTCGCATGGTCTGCAGCCGGCGCGGCAGGCAGGCTCGCACGAAGAAGTCACTCCCGGTGCCAATGGTGAAGACGGACGCCCTCGGCTTTTCAAAAAGGTCTCCTACTCGACCCAGGCCCAGTCCCAAGGCCAACCCGAGACCCATCGAGGCTTGGCGTAGCTCAGGTTCGGCCCCGCCCGCTCGAATCGATTCTCCTTCACCCATTCGGCATGCCCGTCACTGAAGGCTTCGTTGATCCCGGCGGGCGAGTTCGCCACATCCACCTGCCCCAGCGCCGGCACCGGCCCCTTGGTCCCGTGATTGGACGTCCAGGCCCTTCTTCCCGGAAAGACCAACGTGTGATCGGCGGAGATCGGCCCGATCAGATCGGTTGATCGGGTGGGCGAGTGGGTCCCCCTGAACCGCGGGTCTGGTCGGGCTCCCGTCCCGCGAAGTCCGGTCAGGATCATGTAATTGTCGATGTGCAGCAGGCCCTTCTCATCGAAGAGCCGCGGAGGATCATTCCGGGAAGGACACCTCCAGGTGGTGGGAAGCACCTTTCTGGCAGCCACCTCGGCAGTGAACGGGGCGGCATTGCTGCGCACGCCACCGCCCTGCATGCCATAGCTGATCAGCGTCAGGCCCTGATCCCGGCTCATGACGTACAAGGCATCCCCCTTCCATGCCGTGGTCTGGTCGGCCGTGGGA
>CAMCFL010000285.1 GCA_945873715.1 Akkermansia muciniphila | reverse complement strand
GCGGGTGGTGGCGAGGGTGAGGTCGAGGTTGTTGGTCAACATCGGCCACGCGTCGCGGAGTTGCGCCGTGAGTTCCCGGGTGTTGAGGAGGACCGCGTCCAGATTGTTGGTGAGCCCAGGAAGCGTCTGTCGTGCCGTCTCGAGGACCTGCCCGACCTGATTGGTGATCCCCGGCAACGCCTTGTTCACCGTCTCCAGGGTGCCCTGCAGTTCCTCCAGCATGGCCGGCAAACGGTTGTCCACCGTCCCCGCGATGTGGTCCAGACACGACAGGACCCGCTCGGCCGCGGCGAGCAGGGTTTCACCCCGATCCAATTGAAGATAATACCCACCCGCCGTCTTCACCGGCTCGTATCTCAGGAACTTGTTGGTGCGATCCAGCCCTGGTCCAAGGATGGCGAACTTGCTCATCAATACTCCTGGCTGGCCATTCGGAGCCTCACTGAAGGTGACAACGCCATTGGTCGTCCCTTGGGTTACTTCGAGGAAGGACCCTCCCAGAAGGTCAATCGGAAGGCCACTGAGGCGCACCCGCGCATCGCTGTTGACGTACCCTGGAAACTGGGATTTTCCGTCGGCACGGATGACAAAACGGACGAACACGTTGAACTGATTCGTCACGTGATGATCCCAGGCAAGTCGCTCGGAGAGGTCAATCGCGGTCACCTCGGTGACTTCACCCACATTGAACCCCATCAGATTGACCGGGGACCCCGGCTTGAGCCCCGAAGCATCCGGCAGGTAGGTGAAATAGGGAACCTCCACCACGAACCATCCGCGGACCTCTGCGGTCCGCCGCAGAAAGGAAGCGAAGCCAATCAGCATCAGCAGGCCGGTGATCCCGAGGAACAAGCCCACGTACCACTCGACCCGGCTCAGGCGGGTCCTCAACTGCGGTGTCAAATCCTGCAAACCCATGAACAGTCCTCTCAATCCCTCTCATCCAACAACTCCCGCAACTCGGGGTCGTCACTGTGCTCGAACTCGGCCCGTCCGCCCAAGCAACGCCATTTGCCCTCATGCGTCACTGCAAATTTCTGACCGATTCCCAGCAGCGGACGCGGTTCGTCCGTGGCGAGGACCAGCGTCATGGGCTTTCCGCCAAAGGCCGGGTGCCCCTCCAGAAGCCGCACCAGAAACGTCCTCCACCAACGAACGTGGGTGGCGTCGAGGGCCGAGAGAGGATTGTCCACCAACAGCAACTCCGGCCGGAGGATCAACGCGCGAGCCAGTGCGACCCGATGCGCCCAGGGACGCGCGATCCGCCCGGCCGCCTGGTTGGCCAACTCCTCCAATCCCATCAATTTCAGGAAGGATGTCACCTCTTCAAAGGCCTCTTCCAAGCTCTTGTTGCCGTGGTAACACAGCGGTAGTGCGACGTTTTCGAACACGGTTTCTGATCCGAACAACCGACCATGCCCATCAAAGACCAGGCCAATCCTGCGTCGCATTCGCAGCAATTCGTCACCTTCCGCGCCCTGTACGTGGGTGCCGAATACCCGCACCTGCCCCTCCAGGTAGGGCTGAAGCCCGGCCGCTGTCTCCAGCAACGCCGTCTTCCCAGATCCCTGAAGGCCCGTCACCACCCAGCACTCGCCCGCCAACACCTCCCAGTTGATTCCCGCCACCAGCGGCAGCCGCGGAGAACGCGAATGCACCACGGTGACATCGGACATTTGGATGACGATCTCAGGCACGGGTCAAAGCAGAAGATAGACCGGAAGAAAGAGGGCATCGACCAGCAGGCTGGCGATCAGCGTGCGGGCAACGGTTCGCGTGGTGGCGCGACCGAGGTCTTCCAGACGCAGGGGATCTGCCAGGCCGTGGTAGCAGATGATCATCGAGGTCAGGACCCCGAAGACCAAGGTCTTGAGCGCCAGCAGGGGAAAATCCACCCAACTCAGGGCGTCGGCAACCACCTGAAAGAACTCCAATGGTTCCATCGAAAGCCCGCGAAAGAATGCGACCACATACCCGGCCACCAGCGCTGAGAGGATCATGTAGACGGTGAGGCAGACGATCGAGACGGTGAAACCGATGAGCTTCGGCACCACCAGGTAGTGGATGGGATCAATGCCCAATGCTTCCAGGGCCTCCACCTCGCCCACCGCACGCGCCGTCCCCAATTCGGTGACCGCTGCGGTTCCGACCCGCGCGAGCACCACCATCGCCGCCGTCAACGGGGCCAACTCGCGCACGACCACCGTCACCAACAACGGCCCCATCAGCTTCGTCTGCCCCACCTGCACCAAGAGCAGCACCGTTTGCCCCACGATCACGACCCCCAGCGCCATGCCGAGAAAGCAGACGATCGGTAGCACGTTGACCCCCGCCCTCACGATCTCCTCCTGGGCCCGGGGCCGGATCACACGGGGCGAAGCCCCAAACTTGGTCACCAGCGTTCCCAACGCGATCAGGGTGAACGCCCCGATCCGACGGCTCGATCGAAGGGCGTCCAGCGCCCAATGTCCCGCCAGACCCAACGAACTGCGGAGCCAACGCAGGGCACCCCGCTCGGAATGATCCGCAGGAAGCGTTGATGCTGGAGCAGATGGATCCACGAGCCGGGAATCTAGTCCTCCCCGCGGAAGTTCCCAGTTTCAAGTTCGCGGTCAGACCAGGTTCACCGGGTCGATGTCGATCACCAGATGGACGTCCTCGGGCAACTTCAACGTCGCCTCCAATTCGGCCAGCGCCCGACTCATGCGGGACATCGCCCGACAGCGGATCATGATCTGGTAGCGGTAAAAGGTTTCCGCCTTCACCAACGGGGCCGGGGCAGGGCCCGCCAGCACCAACCCCGGCCAGCTTCCCACCCGCAGGTCGAGTTGTTTGCGCACGTGTTCCGCCGACAGCTTGACCTTGTCCTCATTCCGTCCCTTGAGCGTCAGGAGTGCGATCCGCGAAAACGGCGGATACTTCAACTGCTCTCGAAACTCGACCTCCGCCTCGAAAAAGCCGGCGTAGTCGTGACGCCGGGCAAACTGGATGGCCGGATGAAACGGGGTGAAGCTCTGGACAAACACTTCGCCTTCCACGTCTCCACGCCCGGCCCGGCCACTCACCTGCGTCAACAATTGGAAGGTCCGCTCTCCCGCGCGAAAGTCGGGCACGTGCAGGCTCAAGTCCGCATACAACACCCCGACCAGCGTGACATTGGGAAAGTGCAATCCCTTGGCGATCATCTGGGTCCCCACCAGGATATCGATCCGGCCCGTGCGGAACTCCGTCAGGATTCGCCGGTAATCTTCCTTCTTCTTCAAGGTGTCCCGATCCATCCGGGCAACGCGAGCCTTGGGAAACAGCTTCAACAAGGTCTCCTCCACCCGCTCGGTCCCCAGTCCGGTGTAACGGATCGCTCCGTCCCCACACCCCTCCTGGGGACATCGAACCGGAGCTGCCGCGGAGTGGCCGCAGATGTGACACATCAGGCGCTGGAGGGCGCGATGGTAGGTCAGCGAAACACTGCAATTCGGACAGCCTGCGACATATCCACACTTGGGACACTGCAATGAACTCGAGTAACCCCGACGGTTCAGGAACAGGATCGTTTGCTCCCCCTTTTCCAACCGACGATGAATGCCGTCCTTCAGTGGTTCGGAGAAGACCCCTGGAGTCCCCTTCTCACCGCGTCGCGAATCCACGCGAAGATCCACGACCCTCACGAGCGGTAACTTCTGGTCGGTTGCCCGGGACGGCATCTCCAGCAGGGAGTACTTCCCGCGCTTGGCGTTGTGGTAGCTCTCCACCGACGGAGTGGCGGAGCCCAGCACCACCACCGCCCGCTCCCTCGCCCCCCGCACCACCGCAACATCGCGGGCGTGGTAACGGGGAGCCTCCTCCTGTTTGTAGGAATGCTCATGTTCCTCATCGACGACGATCAGGCCCAGGCGGTCGACAGGAGCGAAGACCGCGGAGCGGGCACCGATCACAATCCGGGCCCTGCCTTGCCGGATCTTGTGCCATTCGTCGTGACGTTCACCGGCAGAAAGATGCGAGTGCAGCACGGCCACCAACGTGCCCTTGGGCCCGCTGCTGAACCGGGCCTTGAAGCGCTCGACCGTCTGGGGAGTCAGTGAAATCTCGGGTACGAGGACGATGGCCCCCAATCCCCGTTCCAAGGCCACTGCAATGGCCTGAAGATAGACTTCCGTCTTCCCGGACCCCGTCACTCCATGCAGCAGCAGTGGAGGCACCATCTCGTCACCCATCGCGGCAGGTTTCTCCGCGGATCTTTCCCGCGCTGGCTTTGCCGCCATCCGATCCATCGCTCCCTGAATGGCGGCCAGGGCATGGTCCTGCTCCGGATTCATCTTCAGGGCTTGGCTAGGCAGGATCTCCTCCCGCGCATACGGATCCCGCTCATCCACCTTGGGAGCCACCCGAACCAACCCCTTGTCTTCCAAACGTCGAACCGTCTCCAGCGTGGTCTCGGCCAGCGCCAACAATTCCTGCAGTGGCAATTCGCGCCATTCTTCCAGGATGTTCCAGACTTCCCGTTGGCGTGCCGTCAGCTTCGGCATCTCGCCCATCACTGGCAGGACCAGGACATGCAGGCGTTCCCTCCACTTGGCACCCTCCTTCCGGACAGAATCAGGCAGGACACTCTTCAGCGCGACTTCGACCGGACAGCAGTAGTAGCCCGCCATCCATCGCGCCAGATCCAGGACCCGCGGCGTGAGCATGCCACTGATTCCAACGACACTGGCGATGGAACGTAGGTTGGTGTGCGGCGATGTCTCTACGACCGCCGTCACAACCCCCATCACCAACCGCGGTCCAAACGGAATCTTGACCCGGGTGCCCACCTCGATGCGATCGGCCAAATCCGCAGGGACCGAGTAGTCGAACTCCTTGCGAACGGCGATCTCAAGGGTCACCCGGGCGATCATCGGGATGGAGAGGCTAGGCCATCAGGGCGCAGCCGGCTTGAGCGAAGCCAGAAAGCCCAGAAAATCGACAAAATCCCGGGTCCAGAGCCGGTCATCGAGCCCAGAGGGCATGACCGCAGACTGCGGCCCAAGGTTGCCGGACAGGTCGTTCCCCATAAACCGGCGTACAGCCTCCACCGGCACCGATGAATCCTCCTCCGCATGCATCCTCGATCGCAGGAATGGACAGGCAATGCCTGCCAGCAGCCATGGAAGTGGT
>CAMCFL010000284.1 GCA_945873715.1 Akkermansia muciniphila | reverse complement strand
CGCCTGGATGGGGCCGGGAGCGGCAAGGTCAGCGTCGGAGCGATCGTGGATCGCGAGGCCTTCTCCGCCAGCGGCGAGAAGGGGCCCGAATTCCTCGATCGCCTGATCCAAGCGAGTCCGCCGGTACGCGAGCGCCTCGCCCAGGCCCGGTTGGTCTCTCCGATCCACGTCACCAGCGATTTCAGCTACCGCAATTCCCGGCTGTGGAGCTCCCGGTGCATCCGCGTGGGCGATGCCGCCGGGTTCGTTGACCCCATTTTTTCCAGCGGTGTGTTCCTGGCGATGTTCTCCGCCAGGGCGGCCGTGGCGGCGGTGGAAAAGTCGCTGAAGTCGGGCGACGATGGCGCGGTCGCCTTTGCGCAGTATGAACAGCGGGTGCAATCGGCCATGTCGATCTATCAGCAGATGGTCGATGGCTTTTACACGACGCCCTTCATGGAACTCTTCCTGGAACCGCGGGCGAAATGGGATCTGGCCGCGGCGGTGAATGCGGTGCTGGCCGGGGAATTGGAAGGGGGCTGGCGCCTGCGTTGGCGCATGAAACTCTTCTTCCTGCTCGTCCGGATGCAGGCGCGCTTTCCCTTGGTCCCGAGACTGTCCTTCGCTCCCGCCCCATGAGGGTCTTCCCAATCGTCCGGTCGACCGCCCTGCTGCTGGTCGGCGTCGCGATGGCGTCGGGCTGCGCGACCCGGCCGCTGGCTCCGTGGGATCTTTCGCAGCCAGGTTGGACTGTCCAGGAGGTTCCGGCCGTGTGGCGGCCGTCGTCGAAGGCACCAGAGTTGACCGGCGAACTGATGCTCGCCCGCGGTGCTGACGGTTCGCATCTGGTTCAGTTCAGCAAGCAGGGTGTTCCCGTGGTCACGGCCCGCCACGATGGGATCGGATGGGAACTCCGTTCCGCACTCCGGCGAGGGACCTATTCCGGACGGGGCAGGGCACCCGCCCGGCTGGTGTGGTTTCAGGTGGATGCCTTCCCTCCTTCCGTGGAGAGCGGTTCGGACTGGAAGCAGACTCCGACGGTCGAAGGGGGTTGGGTGCTCGAAGAGAGCCGACGTGGCGAACGCCTGGAGGCGGCCGGCCCGTGATCCCCGTGTCGCCATGAGAGCGTCGCTCGTCTGGATCCTGCTTTGCGTTCCGGTGGCCCTCGGGCTGTTCCGGCTCCGATTCGATGCGGAGCCACTGAGTCTTTTGCCGCCAGAGGTTCCTTCGGTGGCGGGCCTGCGCCTTCACCAGAAACTCTTCCCGAGCGGTCGTGAGCTGTTGATCACGGTGCAATCGCCGGACGCCGGGGTGACGGCGGCCGTCGCCGAGTCGATCGCGGTGGATCTGCGCGCCGATCCCGCGCGGGTGGCGGCCGCCCGATGGCAGGTCGCCTGGCGGGAAAACCTGCCGGAGAACATCGCCTGGATGTGGCTGCAGCAGTCGGCGACGAACTTCACCCAGTTCACCGAACGGTTGCAGCCCGAGTCGCTCCGCGCCGGGTTGCTGGAATCGCGAGCGCAATTGGCGACGTCGCTCGATCCGATGGAACTGGCGCGGGCCGGATACGACCCCCTGGGTTTCCTGTCGTTACCCACGCTCGACGGCAGCGGCAGCCAGCCCGCGGGAGACGAAGGCGTATTCGCCAACGCCTCGGGCTTGTTCCGCGTGGTCATGGTGGAACCCGCCCGACCGGGCATGGCCTATCGTGAGGCGACCGCATGGCTCGCGGCGATCCGGGAACGGGTCGCGGCGGTCCAACGTCGGACGGAAGGCGGGCCTGGGGTGCAGGTGGCCTTCACCGGCGGACCTGCCTTCCTCTCGGAAGTGGCGAGCGGCATGGAAGGCGACCTGCGCACCTCGGTGCTTTCCACGGTGTTGGTGATTGCCCTGCTGTTTTGGTTGGCACACCGATCTTTCCGGCCGCTGGGGTTCCTGCTGGCTTCGCTCGGCATCACCCTCGTGCTGACGCTCGCCGCCGGCGGCCTGTTCCTGGGAACCCTCAACGTGATTAGCTGCGGGTTCGCCGCCGTGATGATGGGGTTGGTCGTGGACTATGGCCTGGTCGGGTACCAGGAGTTCCGCGCCCATCCCACCGCCTCGATGTCGGTCCTCCGGAGCCGGGTGCTGCCCGGCATCGGTTGGTCGGCCGTGACGACGGCGGGAACGTTCCTCTCGCTGGGCTGGGCCGGACTTCCGGGCCTGGCGGAGTTGGGAAAGCTCACGGCCATGGGATTGGGGATCGGGGCGGTGGTGATGGTGTTCTGGTTTTTGCCGAGGGCGGGTAGGAAGTTGCCAGATGCCAGTTGCCAGCTGCCAGAGTCGGCGACGGGTGAGTCTGTGACGCATGGAGGCCGCCTGCCCTCAGGCGGCGGGATTGGGGGACCGCCCGCTGGGGGCAGCGGGCCTACATTGGGCGGGGACGCCCGCGGCCCCGGGGGGCTCTTCTGGAAACTGGGCACGGGCACCCTGGTAACTCTCCTGGCCGTCCTCCTGTGGATGTTTGGATGGCCCAAGGTGGTGGGAGGAGCCGAGCCGTTGCGGCCGCGAAACAGCGCGGCTTACGCGGCCATGCAGGAGCTCCAGCAGCAGATGGGGGGCTCGGGCAATGCCGTGCTGTTGCTCTTCCGCGGTTCCACCGCTGCCGCGGTGCTGGAACAGATGCACGCCGCCGAACCTCCACTCCAGCAGGCGGTCTCGGAAGGAAGCGTCCGTTCGTTTCGATTGCCCACCGGGTTCTGGCCGGATCCCGCCGCCGCTGCGATCCGGAAGGGCGAGGCGGGGAAGCTGGCGTCCCGGTCCGGCGAGTTCCGCGCGCAGTTGCAGGCGGCCGGATTCAGCACCAACTCCTTCGCGCTGACGGGCCGGATTCTGGATCATTGGCGGGAGTGGTCGACGAATGCGGCAGGGGTTCCGGTCTGGCCGGACAACGACGGCGCGAAGTGGCTTTCCGGGGTGGTGTCGGCGCGGGATTCAAACGGCGACTGGATCGGGCTCGGAACGGTGGAGACGACGGTCCCGGCGTTTCGATTGGAGGGATTGCCTGCGGGCGTTCTGGTGACCGGTTGGGATCGGCTGGGGCCGGATCTCATGGCTCGGGTCGGACGGCGGGTGGCGGGGCTGACCGCAGGGATCGGGTTGGTGTTGGTCGGATGCCTTTGGCTGGCGTTCCGGCGATGGAGTGAAGTCCTGCTGTCGCTGGCGGCGCGGGCCCTGAGTTTCCTCATCCTGCTCGCGGCGATGGCCTCGATGGGAGCGACCTGGAACCTTTTGAACCTGGTGGCGGTGCCGTTGCTCCTCGGGACTTCCGTGGACTCCACCATCCATGTGCAGTTGGCCCTCCGACGAGAGGGCGGAATCCTGCGGGCGTTGTGGCGAACCACCGGAGTGGCCCTGGTGCTCTGCGCCGGTGCCAACATCGCCGGATTCGGTTCGTTGGCCTGGAGCAGCAACGCCGGGTTGGCCAGTCTCGACCTGGTCTGCGCCGGGGGTGTCGTGTGCGTGCTGGCAGTGTCGTTGCTGCTCCTGCCGCGTTGGTGGGGTTGGCTCCATCCGTTCACAGTGGCTGCCGCGCCTCCGGGGCCGGGCGGGGGAGCTTCGCACCTGTATGGCCCGGCGGGTTGGCGGGTGGCGAGCGCGCTGGCACGTTCAATTCCTCGTCGTTTGCTGGTCGCGGCGGCCCGGTGTGCGGCGCGCCTCTATTGCCTCCTGCGCCCCGAACGTCTGGAAGGGGTCGTCTCGAACCTCCTGCCGGTGGTCGGCGGGGACCCGGAACGGGCCCGACATGCCGCGCGCGAAAACTTCGGAGAGTTCGCGGAAAAGTTGGTCGATCTCTGGCGTCACGAGGCCCTGGGTCCCGGCGCGGTTACGGTGGCTGCTGCAGCCGGATGGCAATCGTTTCACGACGCGATGGGCAGCGGACGCGGGGTCCTGCTGGTGACGCCCCATCTGGGGAACTGGGAACTGGGTGGTTCGATGCTGGTTGGCTTCGGAGTGAAGCCGCTGGTGTTGACCGCTCCCGAGCCCGGCACAGGTCTCACCGGAATCCGTGCCGAAGCCCGGGCCCGCCACGGAGTCGAGACCTTGGTGGTCGGCGCGGATCCGTTCGCCTTCGTCCAGGTCATCCGTCGATTGCAGGAAGGGGGCGTGGTCGCGTTGCTGCTGGATCGTCCGATGCCCGGGACCGGCGTGGACGTGGAATTCCTGGGTGCGGAATTGTCGGCGAGTCCCGCTGCGGCCGACCTGGCCCGAGCCACCGGCGCGGTGATCCTGCCGGTGTACGTGGTGCGGGAGGCGGGGCAACACCGAGCGTACGCCCTGCCGCCGGTGACCTACGATCGTGCCAGGCTCGGCAACCGCGAAGAGCGCCGGGAATTGACCGGCCGAATCCTGCGTAGGTTCGAGCCCGCCGTGCGCCAGTTTCCCGGGCAATGGTTCCACTTCGTTCCCGTGTGGCAGTCAAAACGAGGGAAGACATGAATCTGAAATCCGCAGTCTTATCCGCAGATGGCGCAGATGGCGCAGATCCCAAGGGAAGCTTCCGCAACTGGATCCGCGGACTTCTTGGAATGGTCTGCGCCGGCACGGCGCTCGCCGGTCCCGTGGAGGAGGCGGTCGTCGAACGTTGGATGGCATCCGCCACCAACCTCGTCACGTGGCAGGCCACGGTCGTCCAGACCCGACATCTCCAGGCCCTCACCCAGCCCCTCGTTTCCACGGGTCGCGTCTGGTTTGCCGCCCCCAATTCCTTCCGGTGGGAACTGGGCGTTCCCCCCCAATCGCTCGCCCTTCGCAGTGGCGATGAGTTGGTGGTGCTGTCGCCGCGGTTGCGCCGGGCGGAACGTCATTCGCTCGGCAGCTCCGGCCCGGGCCCGATGAACGATCTGATGGCGCTGTTGGACGCCGGGTTTCCTCGGGATCTGGCCGGCTTCCGCCGTCGCTTCGATCTCTCGGGCGTGGTGACCAACGCCGCCGGGGTCATCCTCAGGATGCGTCCGCAGGAGGCGTCTGCCCGACGGATGCTCCCCGCGCTCGCCCTCGAGTTGGATGCGTCCGGGCAACAGTTGAAGGCCACGGAGATGACCTTTGCCGATGGCTCGCGGCTCCGGAATGACTTCTCCAACGTGATTACCAACGCACCGCTGTCGGACGCCCTGTTCCGAACCAATCTCGATGC
>CAMCFL010000283.1 GCA_945873715.1 Akkermansia muciniphila | reverse complement strand
CAGGACGCTGTGCTTCAACTCGCAGGAATTCCCCACCACACAGTCATCCCCGACGACGACCTGTTCGCGGATGTAGGCGTTGTGTCGGATCCGGCAGTTGCGTCCGATGATGGCGGGTCCAACAATCATCGCCCCGTGCTCGACCACCGTGCCTTCCCCGATGAACACCTCCACCCCGATATAGGCAGTGCCGTCCGTCCGATGGAGTTGGGCAGGGCGAAGGGTCTGGCTGACGTAGGAGGGCAAACGCTTGAGCACGTCCCACGGAAATTCGACGCCCTCGAACAGTGCGGCGTGTTCGGTCTGGGACAGATCGAACAGATCAGCGGGGGTGTACAGCATGCAGTTTAGGCTAGGCAGTCGGAGCGTGTCGGCAAGCGGGCAATCAGGGTCGACCGATGGATCCGACTCCCGGCCTTGAGCCGGCGGGGATCCCGGGATAGCGTCGGGCAAGATGAAGTCTGCCCGAGTCACCGCTACCCACGCCATCGGTGCGCTGGTTGTCCTTCTGAACGTGGGATCCGTTGCCGCCGAGACGCTGCAGTTGCGGGACAATGCTGCGGTCACCGGCAGGATTCTGGCCGACAAGAAGGATCAGGTGGTGATCGACCTCGGGTACACGGTCCTGACGGTTCCCCGGGCGGAGATCATCCGGGTGGTGAAGGAGAGCGAATCGGACGTGCGAGCGACCGCGCTTCCAGCGATCCAGGAGGCTCGGGCCGGCCTGTACGCGGTGGCGACGACGCCCCCTCCGGAGAAGCCGGTCCGCGAATGGGTCCAGTTGCTGGGCGAATCCGTCGTTCAGGTCCGTGCGCCGAGCGGGCTGGGCTCCGGTTTTTTTGTCACCGAAGACGGCCATCTCATCACCAATTTCCATGTGATCGAAGGGGAGACCAAGCTTTCGGTGGAGGTCTATCACCAGCGGAATGGTCAACTGGAACGTCGCAGCTACAAGGACGTCCGGATCGTGGCGATGAACAAGTTCGCCGATCTCTCGCTGCTCAAGGTGGAGGACAAGGATGCCCCGAAGTTCAAGCGGGTGCTTCTGGGTGACCCGGGGAGCCTCTCGGTCGGGGAGCGTGTGTTCGCGATTGGCAGTCCCCTGGGTCTGGAGCGGACGGTGACCGAGGGGATCCTCAGCACGAAGACCCGCCAGATGGGGGGGGCGCTTTACCTCCAGACCACGGCCCAGATCAACCCCGGCAACTCCGGTGGACCGCTGTTCAACCTGAGGGGAGAGGTCATTGGCGTGACCAACATGAAACTGACCTTTGGCGAGGGACTCGGCTTTGCCATTCCGGGAGATGAATTGAAGTACTTCCTCAACCACCGGGATGCATTCGCCTACGACAACGACAATCCGAGCAATCCATTCCGGTATCTGGAACCGCCCAGCCGGATGCGGTCGACGACGCCGTGAGCCGAAGGTCGGGCTTGCCAATCGAGGCGGTGTCCGCTCCCTTGCGACGTCTGTTGGGATGGCTCTGACAACTTTTTGAAACGCTTCCTGTCCCCATAGGTTCTACCTGCCATGAATCGATCATTCACGTGCCTTGCAGCACTCGCGGCCCTTGCCTTTGCCGTTCAGGCCGCCGTTCCGCCCGCACCCAAACTCCTGCCCAAGGATACCCTGGGGCTCCTGACGGTGCCGGATTGGGCCAAGGCATCCGCCGACCTCGGTGGCAGCCCCGGCGGAAAGATCTGGTCAGATCCCGCCATGAAGCCGTTCCGGGACCACTTCGAGAAGAAGTTCGGCGAAAAGGTGGTGGGCAAGCTGGAGAAGGATCTCGGGATCAAGCTCTCCGATTATCTGGACCTGGTCCGCGGCCAGTTCTCCATCGCCATCATCCAGAACTCCTGGAAAGGCGTGGACGGCACCGAGCCCGGATTCCTGTTGGTGATCGATTCGAAGGAGAAGTCGGACCAGCTCAAGCTCAAGCTCCAGGAGATCCGCAAGAAGCTCGCTGAAGCCAAGAAGCCGCTGAAGTCCCAGAAGGTCCGGGACGTGGAGTTCTCCTCCCTCGCCCTCGACCTTGCCGAAGGGGACCCGGATGAGGATCCCGCGGACAAGGATGCCGCCAAGGACAAGCCCGAGGGCAAGAAGATGACCCTCCTGTTTGGTCAGGTGGATACGGCCCTGCTGGTGTCGGATTCGACCACGACCCTGGAGAAGGTGATGGCCGGGATGGGTGGCGGTGCCGTGGCCAGCCTTTCCGAGGAGCCTGCCTACCAGTCGAGTGACGCCGCCTGGTTCCGGCAGGCCTTCGCCTATGGGTGGGTGCATGTAACGCCGTTGTACCGGATCATCGGCGACAAGATCGCCAACGAGGCGGGCGAGAGTGCCGATGCGATGGGAGTCGATCCGAAGGCCGCCCTGAAAGCCGTGGGCCTCGAAGGACTCAAGACGGTCTCGATGGCGTGGAACGTCAACAACGAGGGAACCGGGGGCGTCATCAGTCTGGCAATCCCCGAGGGTCAGCGGGTCGGGTTGTTCAAGATGCTGGCCGCCGCCGCCAAGGAATCCGGCCCGACGCCCTTCATTCCGGCAGATGTCATCAAGTTCCAGCGCTGGCGGATCGATGGCCAGAAGCTGTGGGCCACCCTCGAGGAGACCCTGGCCAGCGTGTCCCCGCAGTTGAGCGGTTTTGTCCAGATGATGGTTGGCCAAGCCGGAAAGGACAAAGATCCTTCCTTCGACCTCAAGAAGAGTTTGGTGGCCAACCTGGGCGATGACCTCATTACCTACTCGAAGGCGCCCAAGGGCAATGCCATGGAAGACCTGATGAGTCCTCCATCCCTGACTTTGGTCGGTTCACCCAATGCCGAGGCTTTGTCCGCGGCCATGAAATCGTCCGTCGGAGCCTTCGGAGGTGGCGCGGGCGAGGAATCCAAGGATCGGGAGTTCAACGGCAAGAAGATCCGTTCCGTCCGGATGCCCGCCGCCCCGGGAAAGAAGGATAACCGCCTCGAAATGGCCTCCAGCGCTGGTTACCTGGGAGTCGGATCAAGCCCGGCGTTGCTCGAGGAGTTCCTTCGCTCTGCGGAGGGATCCGGACGTTCCCTGAAGGACGACAAGGCCCTCGTCGATGCCGCCCAGAAGGTCGGCGGGTTGGGGACCGGGATGTTCGGGTATGAGAACCAGCGCGAGACCATGCGGGCGCAGTGGGAATTCCTGCGGGCCGGCAATCTGTCTTCCATGCTGGGCACCGAGGAAGGGGATGGAGGGTGGGCGGAGGTCCTCGATTTCAAGTCTCTCCCTGAGTACGACAAGGTGGCCAAGTACTTTGGAATCGCCGTCTTTGCCGGTTCCACGGACGCGCAGGGCATGCACTTCCGGTTCTACGGCCCGCATCCGAAGTGAGTCCGTAGGGGTCGAAGAAGGCCGGGGTTCGCTCCTGTCCGCCCGTGCATCCAGGCGTTTTTTGGATGGATGAACTTGAGCGCGACGCCGTGAACGATGCAGCAGGTGGCGGCAGGTTTTTGGGCGAACCCCGGCACGTTTGAGACCATGGACGGACACAGAAGCCCTCGCTGTCCGTCCATCAATCCTGACCTTTGAACCGGGCTTCCAACCACTCTCTACGCCAGAGGAGGCCAATGGTTACGGCCCGGTGGTTTTGCTTCATTGCATCGCCCGCAGGGTCCAATCCGGGCGATCCGCCGGATTGGCCCAGTACTGCATGTCCTGAAGCGACCCGCGGTTGATCGAGTCCGCGTGCCCGTCGGCCATGCCCGCGACCGCCCGATTGCCGAACCGCGGATGCACGTAACCCCAGGCTTCGGGGCCGTCAGCCGGATTCCATTCGACCGCCCAGCGACGGGCCGCGAGGAAAGGCGGTTTCACCGTGTAGAATCCATTCACGATCTTCCCTTCAAACGGTCCCCGCGCGGAGGTGAAGACCATCAAGCCTGCGGCGCGCCGGATCTCCGTCTGCTTCAGGACGCAGAAGGCCCCGAATCGGGAGGTGGCCGCCGCCGTGGGTGGCAACTCGACGTCGTCGCCTCCCACGAATACCGAATTGATGCCCAGCGATGGAAAGACGCTGGCGGCATAAATGCCGAGCATGGGGTCTTCCATGCGTTGGAACTGCTCCAGAAGCCGGCGATTTTCGTTCGCGTAGATGACTCCGAAGTTCTTTCCCAGGTAGGGAGCGATCCGCCACGGATACCGGGCGTTGATCGGGTGGGGGATCTGACGTCCTTGCAGATCCCGGGCCTCGAGACCGTACCGGTAACCGGGCAGCACGGAATCGTTGTGATCGTTGCTGTACATCTGCCAGGCCAGCATCAGTTGTCGGGCCGACGACAGTTCGATCGTCTGTGCGGCCTTGTACTTCGCCTTGGCCAGGGCCGGAAGCAGCAGTCCGGCCAGAATGGCCAGGATGGCGATGACGACCAGCAACTCCACCAAGGTAAAACCTTCCTGAAGGGAAGGTTTCACGCGTGGGGACTGATCCTGGTTTGCGCTCACGACGTTCAAGATACGAGGAGGGAATCCATCCGCTTCCGGGTTGTTGCCGAATCTTGGCGCTTTGTTGCCGCGATTTCCACTCCGACGGGGAGTTAATCCCCACGGCAATGAACAACTCCGGAATTGAATCGTCTTGCCGGTCCTGTTTGGTTGGATTCAGGGGTCCGTTCTCAGGGCGGTTGCATGAACACACAGGATCTCATCCGACTTGGCGTGCCCCCGGGTGAACCCACCCGCCGGGCCACCGACTTCATCTCGCGATATGTCCTCAAGGGGCTGGATCGATCCCGGTTGGAGGAGGACGTCACGGCCATCCTTCATCGCCCCACGGAGTTCGAGAAAGACGTTCTCCGGGGGGATTTCGCGCGGGCACTGCTGCGGAGTCCCCGGCCCGTCAGCCCTGCCAAGGCCCAGTGGCACCAGTGGGGCAGCGGTCTCGAACCGGAGGCCGTGAACCAGATGGCCTGGGCCTGTCAGCTGCCGATCGCCGTCGCGGGTGCCCTGATGCCGGACGCGCACCCGGGTTACGGGCTGCCCATTGGCGGCGTCCTGGCGACGTCGGGGGCGGTCATTCCCTACGCCGTTGGCGTCGACATCGCCTGCCGGATGAAGATGACGGTTCTGGATCTCCCGATCCGCGATCTCGACCGACGTCGGGAGCGGTTGATCCAGGCGATCGAGTCTGAAACCCG
>CAMCFL010000282.1 GCA_945873715.1 Akkermansia muciniphila | reverse complement strand
ACGAGCAGGAATTCACCCCATGGAGACCCGCGGCCCTCAGCGGGCGTTTTCATCCCGGAGGGATGGCAGCAATTAGCCCGGGGTCAGCGAAGCGCCACCCCGGGCCCTGGCGCGAAAAGTCCGGTCAACCCCGGAGGGGTTGCAGCTCTGCCACCCCTGCCGGGGTGGAAGAGTTTTGGGGGCAACTGACCCAGGGCGGTACCCCGGGCTAATCGCTGAAACGCCTCCGGCGTGAAGCAAATGGCTTCCGCCTTGGTAGGAGACCCATGTTTCCAGGGTATGCGATGAGCCCAACCGGGTCGCGTCCATTTTTGGACGACCGCAGTGCGGACACGATTCCGTCGCGGTCAGCTCCATGAAATGTCAACAATATGGACGCGACCCCATTGTAGCTCCCGGACTCGCGGAGCTCGCCCCTCCAACTCAGTTCGGGAGGGCGGAATTGATTTCAACGGTGCCGCGTGGTACCCGACCTGGATTCCACGCTACCCATGAATCTGACCCCGGAACAACAGAAGGAACTCGCCCGCTTCCCGGAAGTGTTGCGCACGTTGATCGAGGCGGAACTGGCGGCGGGCAATGCGATCGCAGAGATCGGCCACAGCTTTCCAGCGCCCCCGGTCGGTGCCTATTTCAAGATGGCAAAACAGGTCAGCGTCCGGCCGCGGGCGTCGGGCGATGGACTGCAATTCCGCGAGCGCAACAGCTCGACGCAATCCGGTGAGTTCACCGATGCCCAGCGGTTCTTCTTCCTCATCGAACCGGCCGTGGAAGCACCGCCGATGCCCGACATGGACGCCATCAGAAGAGCGCACGAACCGCTGGAGCCCTTCGCCCTAAAGCGGCCGGCGGCTTCCGATGCATCCCCGCGGGCGAAGCGGGCCTGGGCGCGAACGCAAGTTACCAAAAGGAAGGTGGTGACTTCCGCGTCGCAGGGCCTGACGCGCTCGGAGTCCGACACGGGTACGACCTGGGTCCTGCACTTCCGGGACGAACAACCGCCGCAGGAAGTGCAGTTCGCATTGGAACAGGCCGTGATGGCCCTGTGCGTCCCGTCGATGGACGAGGGAAAGCTCTGCCTGCGGGCGAAGGCGAATGTGATTGGCGCACGATACACCTTTGAACTGCGGTTTGAAGCGGCGCTGCCCGACACGAACGCCTACTCCCTCCGTGTGACGGCATCGTGGGCGGAGCATGCCGCCTCGAATCACGACTACTTCCGCACGACGTCGGAGGGATGGTTCCAGCTCTGGACGCGCGAATGGACCGTGGCCAATCCGCCAAACCCCGATGAGGGTTCGGATGAGCGCTATCGCGCCTTGAGCGAAGCCGCCTTGAAGGCGGAGGCGCATCTCGATTCCGTCGCGGCCATCCAGCAGGCCATCCTCACCGGGTTGAAGCAGGGCGGACGCTATTCCCAATCCCACAAGGAAGGCGGCACGAACATCGTCTGGAGGAACGGACGATTCGTCCGCGCCGACTACGGCGAGGATCCGGCGGACCGCTCGTTCACGGACGAGGCCGAGTTCCTGACGATGCTCGGCCATTTCTGCCGCATGGACGTGACGCGCAGTTCCGGCAGGGAACCCATGTCCGATCTGGACACCTGGCGGCTGATCCTGCGCCGCCTGGACCCGCCGACCTAGGGGATCGTCAGGTAGGTATAATCCTTGAGCCCGCGCTCGTAGTCGTCGAGGAGCCGCATGGCTTCGCTGGGCTTGAGACGATCGGATTTGATGGCGGCATCCACCTGGGCCTTCATCTGGCGCTTCAGCTCGTTCACGTCGTACTGAACCTCGGTGAGTGAATCACTGATGGTATCGCCCTCGATGACCTCTTCGATGTAGTAGCCGGCCGGTTCATCGGGTTCGAGGAACACGTGGACCTCGTTCACCCGACCGAACAGGTTGTGGAGATCGCCCATGATGTCCTGGTAGGCACCCATCAGGAAGAAGCCGAGCAGGTACTGCTCCTGGTTGGCCTCACCGCGCAGGGCGTGGACCGGAAGGGTGTCGCGCACATCCCGCAGGTCGACGAACTTGTTGATCTGCCCGTCGGAATCGCAGGTGATGTCGACGAGGGTCGTCTCGCGGGTGGGACGTTCCGTCAGCCGATGGACCGGCATGATGGGGAACAGCTGCCCGAGCGCCCAGTGATCGAGCAAGGACTGGAACACGCTGAAGTTGCACAGGTACTGGTCACCGAGGGCATCTTCGAGATGCTTGATCTCATCCGGGATATAGGCCTGTCCGCGGAAGCTCTCGACGACGGCGCGGCTGATCTCCCAGTAGAGACACTCGATCTTGGCCTTGTCCGGCAGTTCGAGCATCCCAAGCGTGAACATCTGGTGGGCGTCCTCCTTGTGTTCCTGGGCGTCATGCCAGGCCTCGCGCTTGTTGAGGCGGTGGAGGTTGTCACGGAGATCCAGGAGTTCACGGACCAGACGATGGTCGGTGGGGCCGTAGGTGAACTTGGCTTCCTGCCGGGTCTTGTCGATCGACCCGAACACCTCCACCAACAGGACCGAGTGATGGGCCACCAGGGCGCGGCCGGATTCGGAGACGATCTCCGGATGAGGGACGGCTTCCGAGTTACAGACGTCGGCCAGGTAATAGACGATGTCGTTGGTGTACTCCTGAAGGGTGTAGTTGATGGACGAATCGAAGGCCGAACGGGAACCGTCATAGTCAACCCCGAGGCCGCCGCCCACATCCATGAACTCGATGGGGAATCCCATCTTGTGCAGCTTGGCGTAGAAGCGGGCGGCTTCCTGGACGGCCTTCTTGACCGTGAGGATGTCCGGCACCTGCGAACCGATGTGGAAATGCAGGAGCTTGAAACAATGGGCCAACCCTTCGTCCCGCAACATCTGCGTGGCCGCCAGCAGGTCGGAGGTGCTCAGGCCGAACTTGGCGTTCTCGCCACCGCTCTCGGCCCACTTGCCGGCACCCTTGCTGTTCAGACGGGCCCGGATCCCGATCATCGGCTCGATGCCGACGACGCGGGAGACGTTGATGATCTGGCGAAGCTCCTCGAGCTTCTCGACCACCATGATGACCCTCTTGCCCAGCTTGATCCCCTGGAGGGCAAGTTTGATGAAGGGGGTGTCCTTGTACCCGTTGCAGATGATCAATGACCCGGGCTGATCCTGCAGGGCCATGCCGGCGTACAGCTCCGGCTTGCTGCCCACTTCCAGTCCGAAGGAATAGGCGCGTCCGGCATCGAGGATCTCCTCCACCACCTCGCGCAGCTGGTTCACCTTGATCGGGAAAACCCCACGGTAGGCCCCCTTGTAGGAGAACTCGGCGATCGAGGCCCGGAAGGCTTCGTTCAGGGCCACCACCCGATGACGCAGGATGTCCTGGAAGCGCACCAGCAGCGGGAACTTGAGGTTCCGAGCCCGCGCCTCCTCCACGATGTCCATCAGGTCCACTTCCACCCCGTTCTGCTGGGGTTTGGCCACCACGTGCCCCTCGGGGTTGATGTCGAAGTAACCCGCGCCCCAACGATCGACGTTGTAAAGGCTCCGCGCCGCAGCGATGTCCCACTCCGGAGAAGCTCCGGCAGGAGGGATCATGAAAGATTCACTCATTTCTCGTTGGTCAAGCGGTCCGGACTGTAAAAACGGTGGCCACAGATTCAAGAGGCTCGTTGCGAAATCGTACACCCCGGGAAAGACCCCAGTTGCCAGAAGCCAGAACGTTGCGCGGTCCGGCGTGCGTGCGGGCAGGGCGCGAATGGTCCCGGGGGAGAGCCCAGTTCCCAGAAGCCAGATGCCAGAACACTGCCCGCCGTGAACTGGCACGTCTTCTTTGCGGAGGGATGGGAGTGATTCGTCGGCCATCCGCAGGGTCTTCATCCCGGAGGGATGGCAGCGATTAGCCCGGGGTCGCGAAGCCACCCCGGGATTCGGGCAGAAAGGAGTCTCAAACCCCGGAGGGGTTTCAGAGCCGTGCGATCACGGGCTCGAGGGATCTGCAACCCCTGCCGGGGTTGGAAGCTCTTCAGGGAGCGCTTCACCCGGGGTGGCGCTTTGCTGACCCCGGGCTAATTGCTGGAACGCCTCCGGCGTAGGGACCGAGCGGCACCACGCCAGATGAGAACGGGGTGGCGCTTCGCTGACCCCGGGCTAATTGCTGGAACGCCTCCGGCGTAGCCGAGGCACCGGCGTCCCGGAGGAACGCGACGAACCTTCATTCGAGGTAACGCGGATCGTATTCAACACCGGCCTTGGTGAGGAACTCGGTGAGTTCGTCTTGGAAGGACCGGATCCGATGGTGTTCCTCCTGTCGCGCGATGTAGCGGAGGACGGACTCCCGGGCATTGGGGCTGACCGAGAAGGCGGAATAGCCCGTCTGCCAGCCGAAGCGTTGGAGTCCGATCTCCTCGTGCACCCACACGGACGAGCCGCGCTTGAGCTCGCGCACCACGTCAGCGACAGGACGGACCGCCCGGAGTCCCGCGAGGATGTGGACATGGTCGGCGACGCCGCCAACGGCTTGAGGCTGTCCGTCGAGCCCTCGGAGAATGCCGCCAATGTACTCGTGGAGTCGGGGGCGCCACTCCGCATCGATGAACTTCTCGCGATCGCGGGTCGCGAACACGATGTGGTAATGCAGGCTGAGGTAGGTTGAAGCCATGGTTGTTTCGATTGCATCGCCTGGGGATGCGACGCTTTGGGGTAGGCCAACCTATCGGCTCCGCATGCTGTGCGCGAATCGGAGTTGGGGATCTGCAACCCCTGCCGGGGTTGGAATCTCTTCAGGGGGGCGCTTCACCCGGGGTGGCGCTTCGCTGACCCCGGGCTAATTGCTGGAACGCCTCCGGCGTAGGGACGGAGTGGAGTGATTCGTCGGCCATCCGCAGGGTCTTCATCCCGGAGGGATGGCAGCCATTAGCCCGGGGTCGCGAAGCCACCCCGGGAATCAGGCAGAATCGAATCTCAAAACCCGGAGGGGTTTCAGAGCCGTGCGATCACGGGCTCGAGGGATCTGCAACCCCTGCCGGGGTTGGAATCTCTTCAGGGGGCGCTTCTCCCGGGGTGGCGCTTCGCTGACCCCGGGCTAATTGCTGCAACGCCTCCGGCGTAGGGACGGAGTGGAGTGATTCGTCGGCCATCCGCAGGGTCTTCATCCCGGAGGGATGGCAGCCATTAGCCCGGGGTCGCGAAGCCACCCCGGGA
>CAMCFL010000281.1 GCA_945873715.1 Akkermansia muciniphila | reverse complement strand
AGGCTACAGGCCCCGCCAAATCATTTGCAGTGGGCGCAGGATTCCGTGAGCGCCTTTTCAACCACCTCGCGGTTCTCTCCGGTGCGCTTCTGGATCCGGCCAACCAACTCCTCCTGCTTGCCCTCGACGAACTTCAGGTCATCGTCGGTGAGCTTGGCCCATTTCTGTTTGAGTTTGCCCTGAATGATGTTCCAGTCGCCCTTGATTTCCAGCTTGTTCATATGATGCGTTGTCAGCCGTTGTTGCCCCCTTTGGCCGCCGGTCGGTATGACTTCGGACCTGGGTGCGGAGTGGCTTCGGTTGCAAGCTAGAATTAGTACGAGGAGTGACCAATAGGGTCTAACCCGGTGAGCGGTAAAGGGCCGCTTCCTGAGTGGTTTCTGGATCTAGTCCCAGTTGCCCTCAGGCGGCACCAGGAAAAACGCCCGCTGAGGGCAGCGGGCCTACCAGCGAGGGCTCATCCTGGGGCTCGGTTGGACTCAGGCTTTCACCGTGTTTCGGCGCCGGATCACCTGTACCCGGCGAGCCCGGAGCCCAGCGCGAGCAGCGCCACGCTGGTGCTGGCTCCCGGGATCGTGGTCGGGCCGGTCATGGTGATGCCCGCTCCGGAGAGCACGCCAAAGTTGCCGGCCGTACCAAGGTTGATCGGCGCGGGGATGGCGAGGACGGAGACTGGCAGGAGCGTCCCGGCAGCCAGGCTCAGTAGGGACGCCAGGGGTTTGGTGCCGGAGCGGGGTGGGTGGAGCTGCGATTTCATGGGAGTCGGATCAATGGATTCGATTTGGCGACAGGAAGATCCTCCTCAGGACGGTATCGTGTCGCGGGCAGGCCCGGCCATGGGGTGAATCCCCCGCCGTCCGGTCCGAAAGAGAGGTCCGTCCCGCGGGCTCCGGAAGGACTCCGGACCCGCAGGGTTGTCTCGGCAGTCACCGGCGGGCGTCACGACACACGGGTTACTGTGACGCTGCGCCTGCGACTGCCGAACGGTCCTTCGACAGGGCCTCGAGTGGTGCGGCAGAAAGTCTGCGCACCGGCCCTGCCAGAAATGGGTGGATGCCCCTGCCCACGATCCAGGTTCCTGGGAGGGGCCGGGTTTGTACGCGTCGTTCATCGTGTTCCTGCTTGCGGGGAGGGGACCTTGACCGGGGCGTTGGTGAAGGTGGTGACCAGATGGTTCACCAGCGATTGGATCTGTTCTTCGGTCAGGGGGCCGCCCTGGTCTTTGGCAAACGCGGGCATCAGGGAACCTTCCTTGCCCTTGCGAATCCATTGATCCCAGTAGTCGCGTCCGGTGGGTTTCGCGAGGGCGACCAGGCTGGGAACCATGGTGGCCCGGTGGTCTGATTCGTGGCAGACGCCGCAGGCGGCGACGTAGAGGGCGGCACCGGTCCTGCCTACGGCCGGGAGGACATGACAGTTGGCGCATTCCCCCTTGAAGACGGCCTGTCGATCGGCCAGGGCGAGTTCCATGTTCCGGGCGCGATCCTCGGGGATGTGGATGACGAGGGTCAGCATGTTGGTCCCCGACGGCGAGTCCACGAAGACGACCTTGCTGATCATCCCACGCTTGCCGCGGATATCGACGTTGGCCTCGATCTGGCCGTCCTTCCCGGGCGCGAGATGCCATGGGAGGGGAGGCAGCTTGGCGGTGGTGCAACCACAGGAAGGGCGGACGCCAGTGATGATCACCTCACCGGCGGAGATGTTGGTCAGGCTGAAGGCGAAATGGAGGTTGGTCTCCCCGGGTGCGGCGAGGCGGGTCTGCGAGGTGGCGTGCCACTTCAATGCCTGTGCCGAGAGCGTGGGGGTCGTGGCGTGGAGGATCACGGCGAGGGCCAGAAACGACACGGAGCGGAGCGGGTTCATGAGGTTCATGGCAGGGGGAGCGGTTCAGCGGTGGCCGGTACGGATCGTTCTTCTTGTGAACCAGATTCTGGTTTTCAGCCAAAAGACCCAGCCAGGGGGAAGGATCCCCCGGGCTGGGTTGGATGGTTCGAGTCAGGTCCTCCGGACTACTCGACGGTGATGACGCGGTAGAAGCGCTTCACGCTCGGGCCGACCTGGTCGGTCTTGCTCGCGCTGGATTCCGTGGCGGTCACGTTGCCGGGGACGTTGATCCAGATCGGATCCTCGAAGTTCGTCTTGCACTGGAGGGTGTAGATGAAGCCCGCAGTCGAGATCCAGTTGACGGTCGCCTGACCGTTGACCTGGGTGATCGAGGTGATGCGGGGTTCCACGCCGGCAGCCAACGGGCCGGCGCAGTTGGCGCGGGCGCGGACCAGTCGGGCCTGGCAGGTGTCCATGCCGGTGACCTCGATGATGTCGGAGGCCGGATCGCTGCCGGCGGTGATGATGTAGCTACCGCTGTAGGTGGCGGCCTCGCCCGGAGCGAGTTCAACCGGTCCGAGGACCTGGACGCGGCTTCCGCCGGTCCGGGTGCTGAAGACCATGACGTTGGTCAGGTTCACGTCACCGATGTTGGTGATGGAACCCGTGAACTGGTAGAGGCCGCCGACGGGGACGGTCGAGGTCGGGCAGACTTCGATCACGGCCAGGCGGGGTGTGGTCAGCATCGGGCAGGCGGTCGAAGCCCGGGCGGTCACGGTGTTGCCGGAGCAGAGGTCGCGGCCGCGGGCCGTGACGGTCTCGGTGATCTCGCAGCAGTCCATCGGGGCGATGAACGTCGCGGTGAAGCTCGCGGAGGCTCCCGCGGCGAGGGTGATCGGGCCGATCACCGGCGCGTTGTTGCTCGGTTGGTTGTTCACCACGTACACGTCGGTCAGGGTGACATTGCCGGTGTTGAAGACGGTTCCGGTGAACGTGTAGGGCTGACCGTAGCGAGGGGCCACCAGCGGACAGTCCTTGGTGATGCCGATGCCCGGGATCGTGGGAACGACCGGGCAGGTGGACGTCAGGCTGGTGGTGACGGGAACGGCGCAGATGCTTTCCGCCTGGGCCGTGATCGTGTCGGTGCCGCAGTAGTCGGCCCGGTAGACGTAGGAACCCGAGTAGTCAGCGGTGTCACCCGGGGCCAGCGTGAGCGGGCCGATCAGGGGGGTGCTGCCGATGCGGCTGTTGAACACGTAGACATCGACCAGAGTGATGTTGCCGGTGTTGCTGACGGTGCCGGTGAACTTCAGCATTTCACCCGGGGCGACCGGCAGGGCCGGACAGTTCTTGGTGACGGCCAGTTGCGGCGTGGTGAGCACGATGCAGGTGGAGGTCGCCGTGTCGGAGACCACCACCCCCGTGCAGTTGTCGGCACCGGTCGCGGTGGCCGTGCTGGAGACCGTGCAACAGTCGGCGGGCACGCGGTAGGTGCCCGTGAAGTTGGCGGTCGCCCCCGGAGCGAGCGAGGCGATGGTGAAGATCGGGGCGGTGCCGCTGCGGTTGTTGCGCACCGCCACGTTGTTGAGCGTGACATTGCCGGTGTTGCGGACGATGCCGGTGTAGGTCAGGAGGCCGCCCTGTTCGCTCGGGCTTGCCGGGCAGATCTGGGTGACTTCGATGGCCGGGGCGGTCACCAGCGGGCAGGTGCCGATGGAGGTGGCCAGGACGGCGACGCCGGCGCACTTCTCATTGCCGCGGGCGATGAGTCGCGTGGTGACCGAGCAGGCATCGCTGCGGGACAACGAGTAGCTGCCGGTGAAACGGGCGGTCTCACCGGGGGCGAGGGTGGCCACACGGTAGACCTGGGTGGGATTCAAGGCTCCGGAGAGCTTGCCGACGGCGTCAAAGGTGGCGCGGCCGTTGAACAGTCCGAAGGCGAAGCCCCTGACCGTCTGGTTCTCCAACCCAACGAGGCTGGCAGGCACTTCGAGGCGGACCCACTGCCCGGCGGGGGGAAGCGGACCCATGTAGCGCTGGCGCTCGGTTCCGTCACCGGGGAAGCCGATGAGGTTGGCGCCCCAGTAGGCGCGATGATTCCAGGTTCCGTCGTTCCACTGGATCAGGAGTTCACTCGGCACATTGGCCGGGTCGAGATAGACGCTGGCGATCAGGACATCACCCGTCCCGACGGTGAGCTTGGAATCCGCATCGGTGAAAAAGTGCTGATGCGGTCCGTTCCGGATGATCGTCTGGAAAGCCCGGCTGCCGCTGACGGGCGTCGGGTTGGCGGAGATGGAGCTCCAGGGCGTGCCCTCGTTGGACTCGTTGGCGTCGGCGGGCAGTTGATCGTCGAACCAGGAGGTGGTGGCGGCGGAACCGGAGATTCCGTTGCGGTCATCGGTCACGATGACGTTGGTGAGGGTCAGGTTGCCGCCGTTGTAGACGGTGCCGGAGTAGGTGAACGTGCCGCCCTGGGCGGTCGGTTCGGTCGGGCATTCCTGGGTGACGACCAGCAGGGAGGTTCCCTCCAGCAGACAGGTCGCGGAGCGGGTGGCGTTGACGGCGAGGCCGGTGCAGTTGTCTGCGCCGCTGGCAACGACGGTGGCCGTCACATCACACACATCAGCCGAGGCCGTGAACTGGGTGGTGAAGCTGGCCGAAGCTCCCGGGGCGAGCGTGGCCACGGTGAAGACCGTGGTGGGCGAAGCCTGGGCGTTGACGACGGTCACGTTGTTCAGCGTGACATTGCCCGGGTTGCTGACCGTGCCGGAGAAGGTGATCAGTCCACCGACGGCCACCGGGATCGGCGGGCAGTCGAGGGTGACGGCGATCTGCGGCGTGGTGGTGATCGGGCAGTTGGCCGTGGTGACGGCGCTGACCGACAGGTCGGTGCAGAGGTTCTTGCCGGTGGCGGTGATCGTGGCGGTCACGGCGCAGGCTCCCGACGGGAAGCTGGCCGGGGCGGTGTAGGTCCCGCTGAAGTTGGCCGAGGCACCCGGTGCCAGCGTGCCGACCGTGAAGAGAACGGTGCCGGCTGCCGGCCGGTCACTGGTGACGACCACGTTGTTCAGCGTGATGTCGCCTCCGTTGCGAACGGTTCCGCTGTAGGTGAGCTGGCCGCCCGGGGCGACGACGTTGGTCGAGCACACCGAGATGACGGTGATGAGGGGCGTGGTGAGGACGGTGCAGTTGGCACTGGTCTCACTGGAAACCCCAACGCCGCAGACGCTGGTGCCGGTCACCGTCGAGGAGCTGCTGACGGTGCAGACATCCAGCGGCACGGTGAAGGTGCCGGTGAAGCTGACCGTGACTCCGGGAGCGAGCGTCGCGGCCGTGAACACGGGGGTGACGCCG
>CAMCFL010000280.1 GCA_945873715.1 Akkermansia muciniphila | reverse complement strand
GGTGGCCAGGGCGGCGGGCCCGGTGGCGGCGGCAACTGGGATCCGGCCCAGATGCGTCAGCGGATGGAAGAGCGGATGCGCGAACAGTTCGCGGTGAAGGATGACGCCGAGTGGAAGTTGATTTCCGAGCGGATCGAGAAGGTCTCCGCCGTCCGGCGCGAGATGGGTGGCCGTGGCGGCATGATGATGATGTGGGGCCGCGGCGGTGGGCCCGGTGGACCCGGTGGCCAGGGCGGTGGCCCTGGTGGTGCGGGTGGCGAAGTGAACCCGGAACAGGACGCGTTGCAGAAGGCGATCGAGTCCAATGCCCCGGCGGATGAGATCAAGGCGAAGCTCGCCAAGTACCGTGCGTCGCAGAAGGAGAAGGAAGCCAAGCTCACCAAGGCCCAGGACGAACTGCGCCAGGTGCTCTCAGTGAAGCAGGAAGGCACGGCGGTCCTGATGGGCCTGCTCAAGTAGAGGTCGCGTCCCGCCACGATTCCTTCCATGGGGCGCTTCGGCGCCCCTTTTCCAACTCTTCCCATGGCTGGCGAATCCACTCCCGACGCCCTTCTGGACCTGATGGTGGCCGAGCGCCAGTTGTCGGAGACGGACGCCCGGTTCCTGCGCGACGGTCTGCCCGACGGCCCGGACACCACGAGCGAGGCGGGCATCCTGCGCTGGCTGGCTTCCGAATATTCGGTGGGGTTCGACACCCTGGAACGGATTGATCCGGACAAGGAACTGCTGTCGCGGTTCCCGGCCCGGATCCTGTTGAAGGAGGAATTGCTTCCGCTCCGGCGGGAGAACGGTCAGGTGCAGGTGGCGACCGCCCGGCTTTTCGCAACGCAGGGTCTGGACGCGTTGAAGTCGCTCACCGGCCTGCGCCTGTTTCCGGTGCTGGCCACCCGCGAGACGATCCAGCGGGAGATGAAGAAGCACCTGGGGGTCGGTGCCGACACCCTCGGGACCCTGGGCGAGGAAGCCTCGTTCCAGGTGGTCGATGATGACATCGACGATACGAACCTCGACAACGCGGCGGAGGACGCCTCGATCATCCGGTTCGTCAACCAGGTGTTGCGGGACGCGATCCAGTTGCGGGCATCGGACATCCATCTCGAGCCGTTCGAGACCGAGCTGCGGATCCGATACCGGATTGACGGGGTGTTGCAGGAGGTGCCGGTGCCGGCGCAGATCAAACGCTTTCAACCGGCCATCGTTTCGCGGGTCAAGATCCTCTCGCACCTCAACATCGCCGAGAAACGTCTGCCCCAGGATGGTCGCATCAAGATCCGCCTCGACGAGGCGGAGGTGGACATCCGGGTGTCGGTGATCCCGATGTTGCATGGCGAAGCGGTGGTGATGCGGTTGTTGCGGCAGAATTCCACGCTGCTCGGCATGGGTCAGCTGGGGATGAGCGTCCGCGAATTGAAGAGTTTCCGGCGGGTGCTGGGCTTGCCGCACGGCATCGTCCTGGTCACCGGCCCGACTGGCAGCGGCAAGACCTCGACGCTCTACACGGCGCTCAACGAGATCAACGATGCCGACACCAAGATCATCACGATCGAGGATCCCATCGAGTATCAGCTCAAGGGGATCAACCAGATCCAGGTATCGGAGAAGGCCGGCCTGACCTTCGCCCGCGGGCTCCGCGCCATCCTGCGTCACGATCCCGACGTCCTGCTGATCGGCGAAATCCGAGACCAGGAAACGGCGCAGATCGCGGTCCAGGCGTCGCTCACCGGTCACCTGGTCTTCTCGACGTTGCACACGAACGACGCCCCGGGGGCATTGACCCGGTTGGTGGACATGGGGGTGGAACCGTATCTGGTCGCCTCCTCGCTGGAGGCGGTGCTCGCCCAGCGACTGGTCCGCGTCCTGTGTTCCCAGTGCAAGCAGGTCGATGATTCCCCGGCGGCCAACGCGCTGAAGGCCGAGCTCAGGTTTCCTGCCGGCCAATCCGTGTACAGGGCGGTCGGCTGTCGCGAATGCCGTCAGACCGGTTACCACGGTCGTCGGGCGATCTTCGAGTGGATGGACACCAACCACGAGATCCGCCGGTTGATCCTGAAGAACTCCTCCAGTGGCGAGATCCGTGAGGCCGCCCGGCGTGCGGGGATGCGTCCGCTGGTGGAAGACGGCTGGAGGTTGGTCACCGAGGGGGTCACGACTCCCGAGGAAGTCCTGCGCGTCACCAAGGAATCGGCGGAGGACGGACCCACCACCGGGGTGGCTGAGATCATGGCCGCCGGCGGCTCCGGCGAATCCTGAAGCTTCCCATGGCCTCCTTCCAATATCGCGCATTGCAGGCGGACGGCGGCATCGCCGAGGGCAGCCTTGACGCCCCGAACCGTCAGGAGGCAATGCGATTGATTGCCACCCGTGGTTTGCGCCCGATCCGGTTGTCCGATGCCGGTGCTGCGCCGGCTGCTCCCGACCTGGGACGTCCGGCGGGCCGTGGAGCGGCGGTGGCGGTGAAGCCCGTGGTAAAGCCGGCCGCGCCCAAGGCGGTTTCACGGGTGGCCTCGATGCCGGCCGGCAGGCCGATCGCGAAGCCCGTCGCCAAAGCGGTCGCGAAGCCTGTGCCGCGCGAAGAGGGATCAGGTGCGCCGGCGGCGGGTGGATTCAAGCTGAGTCTGGGGGGCGAGCGGATCACCCCGCGGATGCTCGAAAATTTCACCCGACTGCTTTCCAGCCTGCTGGCGGCGGGGGTCCCGCTGAGCCGGGCGCTGGTGATCCTGATGCGCGAGGCGGCGACGCCGGCCGCGGGAGCGCAGTGGAAACAGGTGCACGACCTGGTGGTGGACGGGTTGCCCTTGGCGGATGCGATGGCGCGGTCGCCGAAGACATTCCCGCGGGTGTACGTGGCGATGGTGGAGGCGGGGGAGACGGGCGGGTTCCTGGACGTGGTGCTGGGCCAGATCGCCGACTTCCAGGCGCGCGAGAAGGAGATGCGGGGGAAGGTGCTGACGGCGCTGCTTTACCCGGTGATCCTGCTGGTGCTGGCCCTGGGGGTCCTGATCTTCCTGCTGGTGTTCTTCATCCCCCGTTTCCAGACGATCTTCACCGGATTCGGGGCGGAACTGCCGCTGCTGACGCAGATCATCGTCGCGACCAGCGAACTGCTGCGTTCGTGGGGTCTGGTGCTGGCGCTGGGACTCGTGATCGGAGGGTTCTTCCTGCGGACCTGGTTCCTCTCGGAGAAAGGCCGGCGCATGTGGGAAGGGATGATGTTGCGGGCACCGGTGATTGGTCCTCTGGTGGCACAGTTCTCCATGTCGCGGTTCTGTCGGATGCTCGGCACCCTGTTGGGAGCGGGGGTCCCGCTGATCAACGCGCTGAACGTCGCCCGACGCTCCATCGGCAACCAGATCCTGGTCGATGCCGTCACCAACTCCATCGAGCGGGTGAAGGAAGGCAAATCCCTTGGACCAAGTCTGGGCGACTGTCGCGCGCTGTTCTCGGGGGCGACGCTGGAAATGATTTCCGTGGCGGAAGAGAGCGGACGGTTGGACGGGGAACTGGTCCGCATTGCCAACGTCACCGAGGGCGACCTCGACCGACAGTTGAAGACGGCTGTGGCGCTGGCGGAACCCCTGATGCTGTTCTTCATTGCGGGCTTCATCGGGGTGATCTTCATCGGCATGGTGATCCCGATCTTTTCCTTGCAGGACCACATCAAGTGATCGACTGAATTTTCGAAGTAATATCGACCATGAAAACGAATCCAAAGGCTGGAATGGGACGCCCGGTGCGCGCGGGCTTCACGCTGATCGAACTGCTGCTGGTGCTGGTCATCCTGGGCATCCTGGCCGCGATTGTCGTACCCAAGTTCTCGGGCCGCACCGAGCAGGCGCGCATGACCGCGGCGCAGTCGCAGGTCTCGACCTTCGGCACGGCACTCGACCTCTTCGAGAATGACGTGGGTTACTACCCGAAGGGACGCAACGGGCTGAACGATCTGTTCACCCAGCCGCGCGATGCGCAGAGCTGGCGCGGGCCGTACATGAAGAACGAGATCCCCAAGGATCCCTGGGGCAACGACTACGTGTACGAATGCCCGGGAAAGAACAACCCCACCTCGTACGACCTCCTCTCGATGGGACCCGACGGCCGCGCCGGTTCCGAGGATGACGTCACCAATTTCAAGAGCGCGAAGCGGTAAGCCTAAGAGTTTCCAGAAGCCAGTTCCCAGATCCCAGCCCGGGGAGCCCGGTCCGTTCGTCGCGGAGGGTTCGTGAAGCCCGTTGTGCCCCGTCAATTCTGGCAGCTGGCAACTGGCAACTGGCAACTCTCCTCCGCCTCGTCCCAACAGGTTCCTTGAATCCGAGACCTTCCATTTCGCGTGGAGCGGCTTTCACCCTGATCGAACTGATCCTGGTGATGGCGTTGTTGGTGATTGTGATGGCGACGATTTCGCCATCGCTGGGTGGGTTCCTGCGCGGGCGCACGCTGACGTCCGAAGTGCAGCGGTTCATCTCCCTCACCCATTACGCCCAGGCACGGGCGGTGAACGAGGGAATCCCCATGCGGCTCTGGGTGGATCCCGAGCTGAAGACCTACGGGCTTGCCAGTGAGTTCGTCTTCAGCCAGTCCGGCCTGGATGCCCACGCCCGGACCTATGAGTTTGGGCCGGACATCCTGATGGAAGTGGACAGCCGATCCTGGGCTTCGCTGACCGGGGACCGGCTGGCGCTTCAGGATCGATGGGCCGCCGGGCAGCCCGCCTCGGGTTCCACCGGCAGCCGTTCGCAGGTGGTCTTCCGGTTCACTCCGGATGGATTCATCGACGAGACCAGCCCGATGGGGCTCTGGATCCGTCATCAATCTCCCCAGCTCAGCCAGCGTGGCCGTGGCCAGTCCGATCCGCGCGATGAAGTGTATGTGGGACAGAACCTGAGCCGTCTCCGCTATGAAGTTCAAACCAACCAGATTGCCGGCATCCGGCGCTGACCGACGGTCGGGTTTCACCCTGGCGGAGTCGCTGGCTGCACTGGCGTTTCTCGCGGTGGTGGTGCCGGTCGCGGTGAATGGCGTCCGGGTGGCCAACCTGGCGGGGCAGGTGGCGGAACGGAAGGCGGTGGCGGCGCTGGTGGCGGACCGCGTGTTGAACGAACTGGTGGTGACCGGACGCTGGAACACGAGCGGGCGGGGGACGGTGGACGAAGGGCGTCACCAGTTCAGTTGGCGTTCCGAGAGCACCTCT
>CAMCFL010000279.1 GCA_945873715.1 Akkermansia muciniphila | reverse complement strand
GCGCGGGGTCAGCATCCTCTACATCAGCCATTTTCTGGAGGAATGCCAACGGGTCTGCTCGGACTACGTCGTCCTCCGCGATGGCGAATCGGTCGGGCAGGGGAAACTCGCCGGAGTCGAGATGCGGGAGATCATCCGCATGATGGTGGGCCGCGACGTCAACGAGCTCTACCCGCGAACGCCCCACACCCTCGGGGCACCGTTGCTTGAATTGCGCAGCTTGGCTGGCCGCGCGAAACCCCGGTCCGTGACCTGCACCATCCGCGAAGGAGAGATCTTCGGCCTGTTCGGTCTGATCGGTGCCGGACGCACCGAGACGTTGCGTGCCCTCTTCGGGCTGGATCCGGTGGAATCAGGCTCGGTACACGTCGCCGGACGCGAGATCACCGGTTGGACGCCCACCCGTCAATTGCGGGGCGGCATGGCGCTGCTCAGCGAGGATCGGAAACAGGAAGGTCTGCTCCTGAACCGCAGCATCGCCGAGAATCTCCTCCTCACCCGACCGGAGCCCATCAGTCGGGGTGGGTTCATCCGGCTGCGGGCAGAAAAGTTCATGGCCCTCGACTGGATGGAACGCCTGGAGGTCCGGGCCCAGGGAGCGGAACAGCCGGTGGGCGAACTCTCCGGTGGAAACCAGCAGAAGGTGGCCTTCGGTCGGTTGCTCTATCATCAGGCCCGCATCCTCCTCCTCGATGAGCCTACCCGCGGAATCGACGTCGGTTCCAAGGCTTCGATCTATCGGCGCATCGGCCGAGCGGCGGAGCAGGGGCGGACGATCGTGCTGGTCAGTTCCTATATCCCGGAGTTGCTGGGCGTGTGCGACACCATCGCGGTCTATTGCCGGGGTGAGATCGTGGCGACCCGGCCCGCCCAGGACTGGACCGAACACGATCTGGTGGCGGCGGCGATTGGGCAGGCGGCGGGGATGACGGACGAGGGATCGGATTCTGAAGGGACATGAGCATGGCTATGACAGACACAGACGGATGGAAGTCGCAGTTGCGCCGCTGGGTGCAGGTCGGGGGACCCTTCCTCGGGCTGGTGTTGGTCTGCCTCTTCTTCGCGTTCGCGCGCGACGAATTCGGCGACCCGGCCCGTGACAGCATCTTCAAGCCGGGCAACATCAAGATCGTCCTGGTCCAGACCGTAGTCGTGGGGATCGGAGCGCTCGGGATGACGTTGGTCATTGTCTCCGGTGGCATCGACCTGAGTGCCGGATCCTTGGTGGCCTTCTGCTCGGTCCTGGGTGCCCGACTCCTGGGCGAGGGGAGTTCGCCCATCGTGGTCGTCCTGCTTTCCATCCTGGCCGGGGCCGGCATCGGTTTGATCAACGGATCCGCCATCGCCGGTTTTCGGTTGCTGCCCTTCATCGTGACCCTCGGCTCCATGAGCATCGTCCGGGGTGCTGCCAAGTGGCTCGGCAAGAATCAGGCCGTCAGCATTCCCAACGATTCCGGCGTGGCCCTGGTCATGAAGGTCCATTCGCCCGACACCCTGTTTCCGCTGCCCCACGGCGTCTGGATCATGCTGGGGCTTGCGACCGTCACCGCGGTGATCCTGCGCCAGTCGATCTTCGGGCGTCACGTCGTCGCTGTCGGATCCAACGAGTCCACCGCCCGCCTGTGCGGCGTGCGTGTCCGTTCGGTGAAACTCGCCGTGTATGCCCTGGCCGGCATGTTCTTCGGCATCGCCGGCGTCATGCAGTTGTCCCGTCTCACCCAAGGCGATCCGACGGTCGCCGTCGGGCTCGAACTCGACATCATCGCCGCGGTGGTCATCGGCGGTGCCTCGCTCTCGGGCGGCAGCGGGAGCGTGATGGGTGCCATCGTGGGTGCGCTTCTCATGGCGCTGTTGCGCAATGGCACGTCGCAGTTGGGGTGGTCGAATTACGTTCAGGAGATCATCATCGGCTCGGTCATCGTGCTGGCAGTCGGCCTCGACAAATGGCGTCAGGGCCGGGGGAAATAATAGGGGTATGGAAGCTTCCTTTGCTGGATTGGCGATGGCGGCGGCGGATCCGACGTTCCGGGTGCGCAAGGGCCGCATCCGCCAGTCGATCATGGGCTGGACCTACCATCCCATGCCCGTTCCCGAGCTGGCGCGCCTGTGCCGCGACATCGGCCTGGTGGCCATGGAAGGAGTCGGGCCCGAGCATTACCCGCTCATCCGCGACCTGGGACTGGAGATCGCCCTCGTCGGCTCGCATGGGTTCAGCAAGGGACCCTTCAGCCCGGCGAACCGCGAGCCCGTGGTCTCCAAATTGCGCGAGGGCATCGAACTCGCGGTGAAATCGGGCTCGAAACGCGTCATTACCTTCACCGGGATGCGCGAAGTAGGGATCACCGATGAAGCTGGAGCCCGCAATTGTGTCGAGGCCTGGAAGGAGATCATGCCCTTCGCGGAATCCCAGGGGATCGACCTGTGCCTCGAACATCTCAACAGTCGCGATCTGGGTCATCCCATGAAGGGACACCCCGGCTACTTCGGAGACGACGTCGATCTCTGTGCGCGTCTGATCCGTCAGGTGGATTCACCCCGGATGAAGCTCCTTTTCGACTTCTATCACGTGCAGGTGATGCACGGGGATGTCGTCCGCCGGTATCGGGCGCTTCAACCCCTCATCGGGCATCTCCACGTCGCTGGCGTGCCGGGACGGGGCGAATTGGATTCAACCCAGGAACTGAATTACCCGGCGTTGATGCGGGCGGTGGCCGACTCCGGCTACTCCGGATTTGTGGCGCAGGAATTCCTCCCCACCTGGCCCGACCGCGCACTGGCCCTGCGGCATGCCGCAGCGGTCTGCGACGTGTGAGGCGGCCCGGCCGGGGTTGAAGCGGGGGGAATGGGTGTGGTAGGGAAAGGCCCCATGGGTGGGTCCTCCACTTCCGAGCACGGTGCTGTCCGGTAAACCGTCATGCGCTCCCTTCCCATCGTCCCGCTCCTCCTCGCTTCCTGTCTGGCCGCCGCGGTTCTGGCGGACGCACCCCTGCTCGATCTCCCTGATCAACCCCGTTCCAAGAGTGGTGGAACCATCACCGTCTATATCGAGAATGATTCGTTCGCGAACACCGACCGGAACTACACCAGTGGCGTCAAGTTCGGGTTGAGTTCACCCGACCTGAGCAAGTTCAGCGAAACGCCGGTCGCCAAGCCGTTCCTGCCCGTGCTGGATGTGGTTCCCTTCATCAACGAACCCGCCGACCAGAAGAACCTGGTGCTCGCTCTGGGGCAGAACATCTACACGCCGAACGACACCGAGACCACCACCCTCATCACCGATGACCGGCCCTATGCCGGGTGGCTCTATGCCGGCGTCGGCGTCGTGTGGAAGAATGCGAACGTGCGCAACTCGGTCGTGTTCGACCTTGGGATCGTCGGGCCATGGTCGCTGGCCCAGGAATCCCAGCGGTGGGTGCACGATGTCCTGGAGGACGGGCATCCGAAGGGATGGGACAATCAGCTTCACAACGAGTTTGGCTTCGTCGGGACCTATGAACGCACCTGGCGGCTTCCCCGACGGGAAAGCCGAAGCGGATTCGGATGGGAATTCCTGCCTCACGCGGGTGCTGCCCTGGGCAACGTGGCGACCTACGCCAATCTGGGGGCGGAGTTCCGGTTCGGAGTGAACCTGCCCGACAACTTTGGCACCTCGGCCATCAGCACTTCTTCGGTCACGCCCACCCCGGTGGACGGAACCATGGGTGCGGGACGCGCGGGCTTCGACCTCGGTGCCCATCTCTTTGCCCGGGTCGATGGCCGGGCGGTTGCCCACAACATTTTCCTCGATGGAAACACCTTCGGGAGCAGCCATTCGGTGGACCGCAAGATTTTCGTCGCCGACCTGAGCACCGGCGTGGCGGTGAACTACCGCAACACCGGCGTGGCCTTCGCCCTGGTCTATCGGTCGCGGGAATTCGACGGCCAGGACGAAGGTCAGGTGTTCGGCACGGTCTCGCTGGTCTTCAGCTATTAGGTGGGGGTCAACGGTTACCGGCTTCCGACCGAGGCGGAATGGGAGAAGACCGCGCGCGGGGGGTGTCAGGAAAACGCTTCCCCTGGGGCGACCTCGTCACCCATGGGGAGGCCAACTACTAAAGCATCAGTTCCGCCACCAACGACGTGAGTGCCACGCGCGGCTACCATTCGTCCTACGATGATGGTGTCGCGCCCTACACGGCACCGGTCTGAAGCTTCCCACCCAACGGCTACGGGCTGCACGACATGCTGGGGAACGTCCGGGAATGGTGCTGGGACCTCTACAACCCGGGATACTACGCGAGTTCGCCCGCAAGCGATCCGACCGGCCCGGGTACGGGTTATCTCTACCGCATCCTTCGCGGAGGAGGCTGGGGGGACTCCGTACCCTACCTGCGCTGCGCCTATCGGTGGAGCGACTGGCCCGATGACACCGACCTCTACCACGGATTCCGCCTCGCCCGACGGGCGGGGCCGTAGTTATCAGGGCGCAGGTTTCACCACCACGGAGCCACGAACGCAGGACAGCGCGGGCCATCCCCACGCGGGTGGGGAGAACCATGACGGGAACGGGTGGTTCAGCGGGAAGAGCGGACCATCCCCACGCGGGTGGGGAGAACATCGTCCAGGTGGCCCGGTCGATGTGGCACCACGGACCATCCCCACGCGGGTGGGGAGAACTTGATCTCCTGAATGCGCCTCCCCTCGTCGTCCGGACCATCCCCACGCGGGTGGGGAGAACACGCCCAGGACGGCCGCCCGGCTGGAAATGATCGGACCATCCCCACGCGGGTGGGGAGAACACCGATCCTAGTGACCTGTCCTTACCCCTTGTCGGACCATCCCCACGCGGGTGGGGAGAACAAGATGAAGCCATCCTCCCTGATGTCGCCCATCGGACCATCCCCACGCGGGTGGGGAGAACCTCCACCCGTGCAAGGGCAAGCTTGGCGTCGGCGGACCATCCCCACGCGGGTGGGGAGAACTCGCACCCCTCGCACATCGCCTGCGATGGTCCCGGACCATCCCCACGCGGGTGGGGAGAACATCCGCTCCGTCCTCGGTGCATGCGCGCCCGCCGGACCATCCCCACGCGGGTGGGGAGAACGGAGGCGCATTCAGGAGATCAAGGGTGGATGGCGGACCATCCCCACGCGGGTGGGGAGAACGAAGGAAGCGTAGGGGACGGCGATGTCATGATTGGACCATCC
>CAMCFL010000278.1 GCA_945873715.1 Akkermansia muciniphila | reverse complement strand
AACCGCTCCCGGACGGCTCGGTGCTTTTCTATGCCACCGACCAGCACGTATACCGGCTGGGGGAAGACGGCCGGATTGACGACACCTTTTCGTTGGTATTGACGCCGCGGGTGAATGCCGATCCCGCGACGGTCCTGGCGGCGATGGTCTTGCAGCCCGACGGGCGGCTGCTGCTCGGCGGGGGGTTCAGCGCGGTGAATGGCGTGGCGCAACGAACGCTGGCGCGGGTGCAGGGCGCCCGGCTGCTGCCGACCTGGAACATCGGCTTCTCCGCAACCGAGTTCTCCGAGTTCGAATCGGCCGATCACGCGACGATCACACTCCTGCGGACCGGCGATCCCACCGCCGAGCAGTCCGTATTCCTGTTGGCCGGCGAGGGTACAGCCGTCGCCGGCGAGGACTATGAGCCGGTGGGCGAGTTGGTGACGTTCGGCCCCGGTGAAACCGAGAAGCCCGTGAGCGTGCTGCTGCACGACGACGCGGTGGCGGACGGGGCCAAGACGGTGCTCCTCAGGCTGATCGCGCCGGACGAGGTCGCGCTTGCCGGACCCGCCTTGGCGATGCTCACGATCCTCGACAACGAGCGGCCGGCGGGGGCGTTGGACCTGAGCTTTGATACGCGGGCCGGTTTCTCCATCAGCGCAGGGCCTGCCTCGGTTCGCTCAGTGGCTTTCCAGTCGAGTGGCCGCTTGGTCGTGGGCGGCCAATTTGAGGCATATGACGGGCATCCGGTCGCCGGCGGCAAGGTCCGCCTATTTCCCGACGGCAGCTTTGATCCGACATTCGCCGCGGGTCCGCCTGCCGACGGAATCTTCGGGTTGACCACGGTGGCGGAAGACCGTTTTTACTCCCAGGGATCGTATCAGTCGCCGGTCTTGTTGCGCACGCTGGCCAATGGTAGCGCTGATCCGGCCTTCAGCACGGACCGGAGCTGGATGTTCTCTTCGGAGCTGTTGTCCGGCCTTGCGGTGCAGGCGGACGGAAGGGTGCTGGTCTGCGGGACCGTTTCCACGGCGGACAACCGTGCCTACGGCATCATTCGATTCAAAGCCGACGGGACGCAGGATCCGGCGTTCAATGTCACGTTGACGGGCGGCTTCAGCAGTGCTGTTGCGGTCCAACCCGACGGCAAGATCCTGGTCGGTGGTGGATTCAACCAGGTCAATGGCCAGGCGGCCCCCCGACTGGTCCGCCTCAATGAAGACGGCAGCACCGATCTCACCTTCCGCACCGACGTCATCCAAAGCGGCCCGTCGCTGAAGGTCCTTGGGATTCACCGGTTGGCCGACGGACGGTTGCTCATCCATGGCGGTTTTGTCGCCCGGCAGGAAGGCAAGGAGTGGATCAATCTGGCCCGACTCAATCCCGATGGTTCTGCAGATGCCACCTTCCCGTTGCGCCCCACCTGGTACGGATTCGAGTCGAGCCTGCTCCAGCCCGACGACGCGTTGCTGTTCACGATGCATCCGGTTCAATATCCGATGTTCGACGGTCAGCCGTTCCGCGGCGTAGGCCGCTTGAAGGCGGATGGAACCGCCGACCGTGAGTTCATTGCCGCCGTGAACGAAACCCTGCGGGATCTTGATGATCGCGTCCTGAACGTGGCGCAGGACGCCGCCGGACGCATCTACGTCATGGGAGCCTTCAAGCGGATCGGAGGCTACCGGCGTCACGGCATTGCCCGTCTCCTGAGTTCACCCGAGTCGCTGGTTCCACCGGGCATCAGCCAACACCCTGCCTCAGTGACCGTCGCAGAAAGTCGCGATGTCAATTTCAACGTGACCGCGGTGGGCAGCGGGCCGCTGACCTACCAATGGCAGTTCCAGGGCACGAACCTGCCCGGCGCAACCGCATCCAGCCTTACCGTGTCGGCGGTCACTTCGCTGAACGAGGGCGATTACCGGGTGAAGGTCAGCAATCCCATCGGCAGTCTCTTCAGCCGCAGCGCCACGGTCGCCGTGTTGCCCAAACCGGCCAACGACGCCTTTGCCAAACGGTTCGTGCTTGGCAACGGCAACGTGGTGACCAACGGCTACAACATCGGCGCCGCCAAGGAGACCGGCGAACCGCTGCACGGCGGCACCGGCAACAAGTCGGTGTGGTATTCCTGGACTGCGCCCAGCAGCGCGCAGGCGGCGGCGCGTCTCGTCTGGTTGGGGCCCAAACGATTCGCCGTCGCCGTCTATCGCGGCACCTCGCTGTTCGCGCTGACGTCCATGGGCAAGGCCACCAATTCCAGCCCGACCTCGGTCCGCTTCACGCCCACGGCGGGCACGACCTACCAGATTGCCGTGGATGGGCTCACGCCGGGCGATGAGGGTGCGTTTGAATTGCAGGTCGGGGGGGCGGTTCAAGGCGATCCGCCCACGATTGCCGTGGATCCGCAGGGCGGGACCTTCCTGGTCGGCCAGCCAATCAGCCTCACCGTGGTGGCCAACAGCTCTGCGCCAGTGAGCTACCAGTGGCGGCGCAACGACGCGGATCTCGGCGGGAGCAACGCGGCCTCCCTGAGGTTCCCCGCCGCCCGGCCCGAGTTGGCGGGCAACTACCGGGTGGTGGTGAGCAGTGAGTTCGGGGCGGTCACCAGCGCGGTGGCCAACGTCACGATCCAGGTGCAGCCGCCGGCGAACGATCTCTTCGCCAACGCCGCGATCCTGTCCGGAAATCCCGTTGCTGCCGCGGCCTTCAACTTTGGGGCGGGCGCGGAAGCCGGCGAGCCCGCGCACGCCGGCACCCCGGCCGCCCGCTCACTCTGGTGGAAATGGACCTCGGCGGAATCGGGGCTCGCGACGGCGGACACCCAGGGGAGCGAAGGCGATACGCGCCTGGGCATCTACGTCGGCGAAAACGTCGGCCAACTGACGCCCGTGGGGGCGGATGACAACGGCGGTCCGGCCGGCAGCGCGCGCGTGCAATTCAACGCGACGGCGGGCACGGCCTACTTCTTCGCGCTCGATGCCGTCGGAGGGGGCGAGGGCGCGGTTGCGCTGCGTCTGGCGCTGAATCCATCACCGCTGGTCAGCCTCACCGCGCCCGCCGGGGGCGCACGGTTCCGGCTGCCGACGAACCTCGTGCTGGTCGCCAGTGCGAGCGACGACGACGGCGTGACCGGCGTCGAGTTCCTCGCCGACGGCAGGTCGCTTGGCACGCTGAACCAGCGGCCGTTCAGCCTGACCTGGAGCAATCCCCCGGCCGGCCCGCATTCGCTCCTCGCCCGGGCGACCGACGGCCGCGGACTCGCTGCCGACAGTCCGGCGGTGGCGATCACCGTGGAAGCGCCCGACGAAGGTCCGCCTGTCTGGTCGCTCTCGGTCGGCCACATCACCGTCTCCGAGTCGGACCCCAGCGTCACGCTGGTCGTGAGGAAGACCGGATCCAAGGCCGCCAGCGTGACGCTGACGACCGTTCCCGCCGGAGCGGAGCCGGGACGTGACTTCACGCTGGTGACCCGGACCGTTTCGCTCGAGGGCGAGCAGCGTGAGCAGGGGATCGTGATTCCGTTGCTGAACGACTTCGTTCCGGAAGACACCAGAACGATCCGGGTGGAGCTCGGTTTTCCCTCCGCCGGTTCACAGCTGGGCGAGCCCGCCTTCACCCTGGTGGACATCACCGACGTTGACGGCCTGCTGGCCAACAGTTCCTTCCTCGACTTCCGGCCCTCCGAAACGCGCCCGGTCGTCCTGGGGCAGATGCAGATCCTGCTCGGTCCGGCGGATGCCGGGGGCCAATGGCGGCTGCCGTGGGAGAGTGTCTGGCACAATGGCGGCGAGAGCCTGGGCAACCTGGACCCGGGCGAGTATCCCGTGGAGTTCCGACCGGTGGCGAACTTCGTCGAGCCGGAGCCGACGACGAACTCGGTGGTGGGCGGCGTGCTGCTGGTGCGCAGCCACGCCTACGAACCGTCGGCCAACCGGCCGTCGGGAGCCCTGAGCGTCAGGCTCGCGCCGCTCGACCGGCTTCCGACGGGGGGCGCTGCGCCGGGTTGGCGGCTGCGGGGGGAGGCGACGTTCCGCGAGAGCGACTCGATCCTCCGCTCCCTGCCGACCGGCCGGCACATCCTGGAGTTCAAGCCGGTGACCGGCTGGACGGTGCCGCCCGCGCGCGAGGTGGTCATCCAGGCAGGCCTGGAGACGGCGCTGACCGCCCTGTATCTGCAGGCGGGATCGCCGCCTGCCGGCGTGCAGATGCCCGAACCGCTGCGCAACTACCTGACGATCCGCAACGGCCTGACGGCTACGCCACGGGCACCGTATGCGATGGCCGGGCAGCTCAGGACGCCCGCGGGATTCGGCTCGGGCATCGCCGTGCGGAAGCAGGTCGTGCTGACCGCCGCGCATGTGCTGTGGGACGAGGCCACGCTGGACTTCGTCGGGGAGATCGAATGGTTTCATGAGCGGCACGCGGGCGAGTATGACCCGCGACCCTTCCGCGCCGCCGGGTTCTACGTGTCCGGGCAGTACGCCACCGAGCGGCGGAAGGAGCGGCTCGAACAGGGCCTCGCAGCGGGGATCTCAGGTGAAGGTTCAAGGCAGTGGGATGTGGCGGCGGTCTATTTCAACGAACCCATCGCCCGTGGCGGGCAGAGCGGATACCTCCTTTCGGACCTCGACGCCAACGAGTGGATCATCAGCGGCAGCCAGAAGACGCTGATGGGCTATCCGCTCACTGGCGGGGCGGATGACGGGCGCATGCATGACCTGCGGGGCGACAACTACGGGTTCACCCGGGACGCGGGCCGGGTCTATGGTTCGGCAGAGTTCCTGAGCTCCGCCGGCAATAGCGGCGGCCCGTTCTGCGTGGCCTTCACGCGTCCCGGGGACTTCGTGCCGATCTATTTTCCAGCCGGGGTCTATCTGGGAACGGTGGGGGGCCGGTCGATCGTGCGGGCGATCGACTCCGACGTCGCGTCGCTGATCAACCGCGCCGCCTCGTCGGCGGCCTTGGGCACGAACTTCCTCGGGGGTGGAGTGCCCCTCCCCCCCGACCGCGGCTTCAATCCATTTGCCCTGGGCGGGCTCCTCGTCCGGGTCACTGGCAGCGCGGAGGGTGGTTGGCGGTTGGCGGGCGATCCCACCAAGCCGTTCAACACGGGGGGGACGCGGCTGGCGCTGCCGCCGAAGGCGTATGTGCTGGAGTTCCGGCCGGTGGCTGGGCTGCCGACTCCGGCGAATGTGGAGGTCACCGTGTTCGATCGGCAGGAT
>CAMCFL010000277.1 GCA_945873715.1 Akkermansia muciniphila | reverse complement strand
GGCGACGGAATGAAGGTGCGGGATGGCATCGGAGAGCCAGACGCCGCCCTTGCCGTGCTGGGCGAATTTCCGGGGTGTACCCAACAGCTTGGGAACGCCGGAGGTGAAGGCGAAGCGCTTGCCCTTGAGGAAGGCATCCGGACAGTCCTGGCCGTTCCGTTTCACCAACTCGGGCTTGTAATCGTAGAGATCCAGGTGCGGCGGCGATCCGGTCAGATGCAGGTAGATCACCCGCTTGGCCTTGGCGGCAAAGTGCGGCATCCGCGGTGCCAGCGGATCCGGGGTCGCTGCCGACAGGCTGCCCTTGAGCATTGAAGCCAGCGCGATCGCGCCCATCCCGTTGGCCGTCTTCCCCAGGAAATGACGTCGGGTGAGATTCTGGAGATGTTGGAGTTGTGGGTTCATGTCCGGTTCTTTCACGTCACCGTTTCATCAGCACTTCATCCAGGTTGAGCATCACATTGCCCACGAGGGTCCACGCGGCCAGTTCCGCCAGGTCGCTCCCCGCCGGCGCGTCCCCGAGCGGTTTGGTCGCCACGTCCTTGGCCTTGGTGGCGTCCCCCTTGAATCGTTCCAGTGACTTGCCGAAAAACTCCGTCATCCGATTCAGCTCCTCGTCCGAAGGCAACCGACTGAGGCAAAGCCGATAGCCGTGGCGGACCTTTTCAGCGGGGGTGGTCCCGGCCTGGACCATGCGCCGGGCCAGCGCCTGGGCGGCTTCGAGGTAAACCGGGTCGTTCAAGGTGACCAACGCCTGCAAGGGAGTGTTGGAACGCTCGCGGCGCACCAGGCAGACCTCGCGGTTCGGCGCGTCGAAGGTGCTCATCGACGGATAGGGATTGGACCGACGCCAGGTGGTGTACAAGGCCCGACGATACCGGTCCTCGCCGCCGCTGGTTTCCCAATCGGTGCCACTGCCGAACGCCGCCGAGAGACCCAGCTTCGGTTGCGGAGGGCGCACCGGCGGTCCGTACATCTTCGGACTGAGCAGGCCGCTGACGAACAGCGCCTGGTCCCGGATCATTTCCGCCGAAAGCCGGAACCGCGGTCCCCGCGCGAGCAACCGGTTGTCAGGATCCTGCGCCGCCAACTCGGGTGTCACCCGGGAAGATTGCCGGTAGGCCGCCGAGCTCACCATCAGTCGGATGACGTGATTGATGTTCCACTTCTGATCCACCAGTTCCACCGCCAGCCAATCGAGCAGTTCGGGATGCGACGGCATCTCGCCCTGTGACCCGAACTCTTCGCTGGTCCGGACGAGTCCGGTTCCAAAGATCGATTCCCACAGGCGATTCACCACCACCCGGGCCGTGAGCGGGTTCTCCCGATCCACCAGCCATTGCGCCAGGCTCAGGCGATCCACCGGGGCATCGACGGACGCCGGATGGAACGCCGCGGGCAATCCCTCGCCGACCAGTGCGTCGAGCTCGAGGTAATTGCCGCGGCGTTGGATGTGGGTCTTGCGACGTTGGTCGTTGGCCAACTCCCGCAGCACCGGCACGGTCGTGATCGGTTTGGTCCCATCGACATTCTTCTTCAGCCGGACCAACTGTTCGCGCTCGGGCTGGAGGGAAGGTGCCACCGACCGGTAATACCGCTGGAGCTCGGCGCGGTCGGCGTCGTTCCGCGTGGCGGGTTCGATCCGGAGCCGGGCCAGGATCGGGGACGGAACCCGGGCGAAATCCGCCCCGCGCGGATCCGAGGACTTTGCCACGCGCAACCGGGCGATGGTGGCGTACTCGAACTTCGATTCCTGTTCGATCGCCAGGCTCAGTCGCGCTCCGGCGGGCAGCGCGAACGGAGCCTCGGGGAACAAGGCGAGCGAATGGGCTTCCCCGAGTCGGGGACCCACGGACCAACCGCGGTTCTTCGGATCCTTGTTCTCGAGGACGAGGTCCGCGCCGAACTCCTTCTCCGCATGGTCGGCCACGACCGAGACGAACCGGATGGAGCGTTCGCCATCGGGTCGGAACTCGGCGCTGGAAGCGGGAGGCTTGGCGACCGCGGCCTGTTCCCAGACCTTCTCACGCTTCTCGTTCAACAGGACGATGCGAAACCCAGCCAGCCGTTCGGCGGCCCCATCGGTACGGTTCCAGAGCACGATCCGGTTCACCGGTTGTTCGTCCTTCAGATCCACTTCCCACCAGGGATCCTCCTTCGACACCTCGGTGTGGGTGGTGGACTTCGCCTTCTCGAAATGACCGTCGGTATTGCCGTCGATCGCCCGCGCGGCCGTGGCATCCATGGCAGTCGTGCTCTGGGTGGCGACGCCTCCCGCGGCCAAGTTGTTCGTGCCCCGGAACACCTGCACCTCCGCCAACGAAAGGATCTTGTCCTTGCCCGGCAGTTCGATGCGGACGAATCGCCCCACCGGCACCGCCTCGGGCGGCGGAACCAGCGTCGCACTCACCCGGGTCACGACGAAGTTCCCTCCCGCATGCCCGACCCCGCGCGCCGGCGGGGTGGTCTCCGGCAACACTTCCAACCGCAGCCCGGTGATCGTCTGGGAGATCTTCGAAGGCAATTCGACGGTGTAGGTGTCGGTCTTGCCGCCCCGTTCAAACCGGATGGAACCGTCGTCCACCGGCTGCACCGCGGCGCCGGCCTTCGACTTCACCGTCCCCATCGGGAACGATTCCCAGGCGAGTTCCGTGGCGAGGTTCTTCTCCCAGGCGACCTGTTCCTGTTCCAGCGCCGGGGTCGAGGTCTGCAGGACCGTCTCCAGTCGTGCGACCCCCGACTTCCACTGCTTCAACTGCAGTTTCTGCTCGGGCGTGTACAGGGCGTGGATCGGGGATTCGTCGGTGCGATCCGCGTCGGCCGTGCTGTTGAAGATCGCGAAGAAACGGAAGTAATCTTCCTGCGTGACCGGATCATACTTGTGATTGTGGCACTGGGCGCAGGCCATCGTGGTACCCATCCACACGGCCATCGTCGTGTTGACCCGGTCCACCACCGCGACATTGCGGAACTCTTCGTCGCTGGTGCCGCCTTCGTTGTTGGTCTGGGTGTTCCGATGAAAGGCCGTCGCCACCATTTCTTCATCCCCGGCGTCCGGCAGGAGATCCCCTGCCAACTGTTCCAGCGTGAAGCGATCGAAGGGCTTGTTCGCGTTGATCGATCGGATCACATAGTCGCGATACGCCCAGATGGTCCTGCCCGGATCATCCGCGTACCCGGCCGAATCCGCATAACGGGCCAGGTCCAGCCACTGACGCGCCCAGTGTTCGCCGTAGGATTCCTTGCGCAGCAGTCGGTCCACCATCCGTTCATACGCGCCGGGCTCCCGATCCCCCAACCACTCGTCCACTTCCCCCGGGGTCGGCGGCAGCCCGGTCAAGTCGAGCGCGACCCGCCGGATCAACGCCGCGCGATCGGCCTCCGGTTCATGCTTCAATCCCTCCTTCTCCAGACGGGCGGCAATGAAGGCGTCGATCGGATTGCGAACCCATCCGGTCTCCTTCACGTCAGGCACGGTCGCCCGGACCGGTTTGACATAGGCCCAGTGGCGCGAGTACGGCGCGCCCTGTTCAACCCACTTCGTCAGCAGGGCAATCTCTTCCTTCGTCAGCATCTTGCCCGAGTCCGGCGGTGGCATCCGATCATCGGGATCCGATGCCGTGATGCGGCGCAGGGCCTCGCTCTGGTCCACGCGTCCCGGAACAATCGCCCGGGTCCCATGGCGCTCCGCCAACGCGCTCTCGGCCTGGTCGAGTCGGAGCACCTTGCCACCCGACTTGCGCGGCTTCGAATCCGGCCCGTGGCAAGTGAAACAGTTCTCGGAAAGGATCCGACGGATATCACGATTGAAGTCGACGGGGTCGGGCGTCGCGGCCCCGGCGGCACCGCCGAAGACCAGGGCGCTGCACGCCAGACTGACGGCCCGCCACCGGGGCACCGGATTCCGCTGCAATGGGAAAAGTGTCATCGCTCGAACCTCAAGGATTGATCCCCCTTTCCGGCAACCGCCATCGGACCGTCGTGGGGTGCCCTCAAGATGGAGTCGGATCCGCGGATTGACGAGGGAGAAGACGGGCGGGAAATCGACCGCGGATCACGCGGATGAAGACCACACCACTTCCGCACCCAACGGACCTTCCACGACTCGCTCCGCCCCCCAACCCAGGACCGGAGTCCCTGTCCCATCCGCGTTCATCCGCGTGATCCGCGGTTAAATGTCCCCTCCCAAGACGTGCTTTTTGCCTGCCTTTCCCCACAAGAACCCCCTTCCTAGGCGTCGCACATGTCCTCTGAGGCCTCAACGTCGGTGGGTCGGCTGATCGAACCCACCCACCCGCAGTTCGCCGGGTTCATCTTCAAGATCCAGGCGAACATGGATCCGCGTCACCGTGACCGCATCGCCTTCATCCGCATCGTCAGCGGGAAGTTCGAACGCGACATGGTGGTGACCCACGTCCAGTCCGGCCGGAAAGTCCGTCTGTCCTCCTCCCACAAACTCTTCGGCAACGAACGCGAGACCGTCGATGAAGCCTGGCCCGGCGACATCATCGGGTTGGTCGGGCACGACGGATTCGGGATCGGCGACACGCTGACCACCGACCCCAGCATCCGGTTCGATGAGATCCCGCGGTTCACGCCCGAGGTGTTCGAGTACTTCCACAACCCGAACACGGCGAAGTTCAAGCAGTTCCGCCAGGGTCTGGATCAATTGCTGCTCGAAGGGGTAGCGCAGGCCTTTCACCTCAAGGACACCGCCAGTCGGGTGCCGCTGCTGGCCGCGGTCGGACCGCTCCAGTTCGAGGTGCTGCAATACCGGCTGGAGACCGAGTACGGTGCTGAAACCCGCCGTGAATCGGCCCCGTTCAGCGCGGTGCGCTGGCTGCCGACCGAACTGACGACCGAAGCGATCGAGGCCTTGCAGTTGCCGACGGGAGCGCGGATCGCCTTCGATCTGGACCAGAACGCGGTGGCGCTCTTCCCCAGCGATTGGTCGTTGAAATACTTCGCCCAGAACCACGCCTCGCTGGTCCTCAATCCGCTCGCCCCGAAGAAGCGCTACAACGCGAAATGAGGGCGGGTTGAATGGGTCACCGTTGTAGGCCCGCTGCCCGGGCGCATCTTGACACTGCCCCCGATGCGCCATGCGAAGACCTCCGTCCCCGATGCGGCGACCGGACGCGGTGCACCTCCTCATCCCGGAGGGATGGCAGCGATTAGCCCGGGGTACCACCCCGGGTACGGGCGCGAAAAGTCCCA
>CAMCFL010000276.1 GCA_945873715.1 Akkermansia muciniphila | reverse complement strand
CGGCGATGTGAAAGCCCCCGCTGAGGGCGCATCCTGACACTGCCCCCGGTGGTCTTTCCCTCGCCTCACCCGCGGCCCAGATCCCGCGCCGAAGTTTTGACCGCGGATATCGCGGATGACACGGATGGAGACACCTGATGGCGAATGTGCCTGTCGCTTCGGCATTCGCGTTCCTCCGTGCGTCCGCTCCAACCCAGTACTGGCGGGCCGCCGGTACCCCCGGGTGTGGGGGGCATCGGGATTCATCCCACGGCCTGATTCCGTGACGGAGTCCCGTCCCATCCGCGCCATCCGCGGTTCAACTTCTTTGCCCCCTCGGGCGTTCGGAACGGACGAGGCTGTCCGATGCCAGGTGGGGGGCAGTGTCAAGATGCGCCCGGTTGACAGGCTCGCCCAGGGCGCCGGCACCAGGAAGGCGTGTTGCTCGAGCAATCCGCGGCTGCCGTTCCAGGACAGGTACACGACTCCCATCGGGAGGAGACCTCCCACCAGCGGGAATCTGGCTCCGCGCCGGTTGGGTGCCACCTGCGAGGCGGCGATCAGTTTCTCCAACGGGAACAGCTAGCCAGAGGAGCGTGCCGGTGAACGCACGCGTTCCCGGCCAGAAATGGAACGGGAGGCGGAGTCTGATGAGGAACCGGATCAGCGCTTCGGTGATGGCTTCGGGCGCGCCTCGAGATAGCGCACGGAGAGCGGTTCGAGATCCCCGATCATCAGGCCGGCCTCCCGCAATCCGGCGACGGTCGTGGCGATCGAAAGCGGGGAACCGATCCCGAGCACGTCGGTCCAGGTGATCGAGTCCAGGTCGAGGGCCAGTCGTTGCAGCAGGTCGTTGTGAAACCGGATGCGGACGTCGCGAAGGGAGTCGTGGCCGTGGAGATGCACGACACAGAGGAGGGTGTGGTGGGTGAGGGGACAGTGCCGGATCCAGGCGTAGAGCCAGTGACCGCTGGCGGTTTCGCCCGGGTGTCTTCCGAAGTCGGGATCCCACAGGTTGTCCCGGTTCAGCGGAATGAATTCCCCCTGCTCCAGCGCCGGGTGTTCCAGCGTCGCCAGAACCCGGGCGTAGTCGGCCCGGAGGGCGCGTTGGGATTCCGTGAGTTGCCCGCCGTCGTAGCGATGGTGGTTCACCCAGCGGACGAGTTCCGGCATGGAACCATAGTCGAAGATGCTGGTGCGGCCGTGACCTCCGCCGAAGCCTTCCGGATGTCGGGCGGGTTCGCCGACCTCCTGGCCGCCGTAGATCAGGACGGGGCCCTTGCCGAGACCGAAGAGCAGGGCGGACACCGCCAGCCCCACGCGCGGCCCCAGGCCACCCCAGTGCTGGGGATGGGCGACCCGGACCTCGTCGTGATTCTCGGCGTAGCGCAGGGATTGATGCAGGGGCGCGACCGAACCGAGGATGGCATCGAGGTCATTGGCCCATTTCACGCCGTCGAAGATCCCCTTCAACGTCTGGTAGGCCTGGTGGTCGTACACGGCATCGAATCCCGCGGTCACCAACGCCACCAGCACATTGCTGTCGGTGAGCTTGTTGGGATCATCCTCATAGGCCTCGGCCAGGAAGCAGGTGCCCGGACGGCGCTCCCGCGCGCGGCCGATGACCCAACGCCAGAACTCCATGGGAATCCAATGGGCCATGTCGCAGCGGAAGCCATCGACGCCCAGCGCCTGCCAGTGGGCGAGGACGGCATCCATGCGATGCCAGGTGTCGGGGATGGGCTTGTCCGGATGGGTGTCGTCGGGGAACTCCCGAAGACCATTCCGCCCTTGGGAGAAATCGTGGCCGTAGTTGAGCTTCACGGTCTCGTACCAGTCGCCGGGACCGGGGGTGGAGGAAGTCACGTTGTTGCCGGTCACCCGGGCCTGATTGGATTCGCCGGCGAATCGACCGTCGCACCCACCCAGGACCCGGCAGGTGGCACTGAGCGGTTGACCGTCCTGGACGGTGGGAAGGAGCAGGGGGCCCTGGCCGGGCAGATGGTAGAAGTGATTGTCGCGTGCGAAGAACTGCGAACGATCGTCCTGCCGTCCGAATTCGAGGTCAGGGCGGACCACGCTCTGATGCGATCGGGCCACGTGATTGGGGACGAAATCGATGAGCACCCGGAGCCCGTGTTGATGCATCCGCGTGATCAGCGCCTGGAACTCTTCGAGACGGCGGCCCGGGTCCTGCGCGTAGTCGGGGCAGACATCGAAGCAATCGCGCACGGCGTAGGGAGAACCGGCGATGCCCTTGAGCAGATCCGGATCATCGGCGGGCAGGCCGATTTCGGGGTAGGCAGTGCCGGTGGCCTGACGCAGGATGCCAAGAAGCCAGACATGGGTGATGCCGAGGTCGCGAAGCGACATCAGGGCGCGATCGTTCAGGTCACTGAACTTTCCGACGCCATTCTCCGCCAGGGTTCCGTTCACCTTGCGGGTCGGGTTCGTGTTGGAGAACTGTCGGAGGGGAAGCAGGTAGATGCGGGGGCGCATGCGAGGTGGGGGGCAGCGCTTCCGGGAGTACCCCCCGGACGAAGCCTTGAGAAGCCTGTTTCGGGTGCGATCGCGAGGATCCGTCGGATCAGGCTGATCCTCGTCCCGGGAAGATTGAGTCTTGCCCCGGAGATCCAACGGGGCAGACTTCGTCAGTCCTCCTCCCATGATTCGCACTCACAGTCCCTGTGGCGCCCGGCGGTCTGCATTCACGCTGATCGAACTGTTGGTGGTGATCGCCATCATCGCGATCCTGGCCGGCATGCTCCTGCCCGCGTTGGGCCGTGCGAAGGAGTCCGGACGGGGTGCGGTGTGCAAGAACAACATGCGTCAGCTCGGACTGGGCATGATGATGTACGCCGAAGATAGCCGTGAGTACTACGCCTGGGCGGGCGAGGCCGATGGAAACCTCCCGGCCGACTGGGCCTGGGGCGGTCAAAGCCGCGCGGATCTGGACACCAAGGCGAACTGGACGCGACCGCCGCGTGCCTACGGCTTCCACGCCGAGGCGGGCTCGATCTTTCCCTACGTGATGTCGAGGCCGGTGATCCGGCCGGCCACCGGAAACAACGTCGATGCCTACACCAACAGCTTTCCGGTCTATATGTGCCCCAGTTCCGGGTTGATCGGCAAATCGCTGCGGGTGAATTACAGTCTGAACGCTCTGGTGGACGGCCGTCCCAACAAGGGCACCCCGCCGCTCGGAGTGAAGACGACTTCGGTCGTGAACCCGGCCGGCAAGTTCCTCTTCATGCAGGAAGATCCCCTCGCCATGGTGAATGCCTCCGTCAGCCCGGGGGGCTCGGTGGACGACTTCAAGCTAACGCTCCACAACGGCGGGCTCAACAACACCTTCATGGATGGGCACGTCGAGTACATGAAGGCCAGGGTCCTGCTGCCGATCGTGTCGAATACCCGGATCGCGCTGACGGCCCAATACTTTGATCCGTTCGCGCGCTGATGAAGCCCCTGGAAGCATGTCGGCTCTACGGGTTCGTTGATGCCGCCTATCTCGATGGGCGCGACCCCGCCCACCTGGCCAGGGCATTGTGTGCAGGCGGAGCGGATCTGGTTCAGGTGCGCGCCAAGGGTGCTTCCGTCAACGAAGTGCGGCGTCTTGCGGAGGCCGTCTTGACGGTGACCCGGGAGGCCGACGTCTGGTTCGTCCTCAACGACCACTGGGAACTCGGCTGCGAACTCCGGGTTCCCTGCGTTCATCTCGGGCAGGAGGACTTCTTCGATGCTGGCTATCATCAGGCATCGGACCTCCCTGGAGCCGGGTTTCGTCCCGCGCTCGGATTGAGCAGTCATGCGCCAGACCAGTTCCTCCGTGCGGAGACGGCCGGAGCCGATTACGTGGCAGTGGGCCCGGTCTTTCCCACGGGAACCAAACCGGGACGTGCGGCCGTCACCCTCGATTATGTCCGTTGGGCGGCGGCGCATGCGAAGGTGCCGTGGTTCGCGATCGGGGGAATCCACGAGGGCAATCTGGATGCCGTCCTCGACGCAGGCGCCACCCGCGTCTGCGTGGTGTCAGCGATCCTGCGCTCCGCGGACGTCGAGGGCGCGACCCGGGCGTTGAAGGCGCGGTTGGCGGGTGGGTGAACCTGAAGGCCGCCTGCCCTCGGGCGGCCATGGGACAAACGCCCGCTGGGGGCAGCGGGCCTACACCGTGGAGGGGGGCGGCTCGAATCCCGTTTGTCGCAGCGCTTCGAACAACACGATCGCCACGCAGTTGGACAGATTGAGCGATCGGGTGGCCGGGTTGGCCATGGGGATGTCGATCCAGGTGGCTTCGTTCTGCTGGATCAAGGCGGTGGGCAGGCCGGCCGTCTCGCGTCCGAACACCAGCCAATCTCCCGGCGCGTACGTCGCCTGATGGTAGCCCCTCGGTGCGCCCTGCTCGATGAACCACAGTCGACTCCCGGCGGGAAGGGACGCCCGGAAGCCTGGCCAGTCGGGCCAGACCTTCCACTGGACGTGTTGCCAGTAGTCCATGCCGGCCCGTTTCAACTGGCGGTCGTTCAACTCGAAGCCGAGCGGCTCGATCAGATGCAATTCGGCCCCGGTGCCCGCACACAGCCGGGCGATGTTCCCGGTGTTCGGCGGGATCTCCGGTTCGAGCAGCACGATGCGCAGGGGTGGATGGGCTTTACTCATCGAGCGTGGGGGGGAGATCAGTCCGATCGGACTGATCGGTCTGATCGCTGTGAGCACTGGGCTTCCGATAGTACACCTTCCACAGGACCAGGCCGAGGGCGGGCGCGGTCATTCCGGCGAGGCACCGGTCCCGGGCTTCCAGCATGGGCACGATCCGCTCGGGGGAGATGCGCCCCACGCCCACCTGGACGAGGGTGCCCACGATTCCGCGGCACATCTTGTAGAGGAAGCCGTCGGCTTCGATGACAAAGGTCAGGCGGGAGCCGGAGCGGATCACGTCGCACCGGGTCAGGTTGCGGATGGTGTTCGCGCGCGGATAACCGGGGGTGGAGGAGAAGGCGAGGAAGTCGTGTCGACCGACCAGTCGGGCCGCGGCATCGCGCATGGCGGCGATGTTGACGGGTCGCGGGAAATGCCACGCCTGCGTGCGCAGAAGCGGGTTCTCCGATGCCTCATTCCAGACGGTGTACCGGTACTGTTTCCCGGAAGCATCGAACCGCGCATGGAAGTTGGGGCGGGCGACTGCCGCGTGGGTGACGCGGATGTCCGGAGGCAGATGCGCATTCGCCGCGAGGATGAGCTTG
>CAMCFL010000275.1 GCA_945873715.1 Akkermansia muciniphila | reverse complement strand
TAAACACCGCGCGAACGCATGCATTCACCTGATGGAATCGGTCTCAAGCCTGGAGCTCCTGAAGCACTCCACCGGCATCTGAATCTGAAGCTGGCCGAGTTGGGTTTTGCTCCGGTCCCCCCGCCGGGGGGCGGCGTGGCCTTGGATGCGACCCTGGAACAGTTCATCGCCCATGGGCGGGAGAAGGATCGCCTGCTGACCGCCTACCTTTGTCCGGCGGACAACCGGATCCAGTCATTCCTGTACGATTATCTGGGGGACCTCGTGGTGCCACCCCGCCTGCCGGCCAAGACCCTGGTACTGGACCGTCCCGGGCTGGCGCGGATGCTCTCGCTGCCCCCGAGTGAGGATCATGTCAGTTCGCCGCTACTGAAGAGTTACCGCCTGCGGAATGGCGTCCTGCACAACCCGAAATCGGATCGCCGCACCACCGCTGGCATTTTCCATGTGACCGAGGGGGGGCTGCCGATTCCCAATGACAAGAAGGCCGTGCCCAGGGAGGTCTTCGCCGCGCTGTTGCGGCGGGCGTTGCAGCCCCCGTCGGATCTCCAACGTCTTCCCTTCACCGCCGGGACGGTGCCGGCCGACTGCTTCGTCTCGATGCAGATCCGGCCGGTGGTTTCTCCCGAGGTGCCGGGATTCCAGCCGAAGAAGTCGATGGAGATCCGCTTCCTCGTTCCCGGTTCGTTGGTCGCCAATCTGGACTTCATCGAGAGCATCTTTGGCAACGGGGGAGACCCGTACCTTCCGGAGAACGATGCCGCTCTGGACGTCGAGCATTGGTCGGGTCAGACGGGTTGCGTGATCCTGGCACCGCACATCACCGGGGTGTCGAAACAGGAGTTGGGATTGCCGCGTTGGGAGGACGCCACCGAGCGCCAGCGCCGGGACGGCATGTGCTGGAAGTCGGCTGGCGAGCCGTACAACGAGGGCAACGCCTTCAAGATCACCGCACGTGACGCATCGGGGACGATGGTCACCATCATCTCCGACAACTACTTCGGGTACTGCAAGAAGGAGGTGAAGACCCAGGTGAGCTTCGCTGCCAACCTTCTGGGATTGGCCGAGGAGGAACATGCCGGCGGGGCCCTGGTGTACGCGCGATACGATCTGGCGAGCGAGTACGACGCCAATCAGCATCGGGGCGAGTATCCGCACACCTTCGAGGAGGCGATGCGTTTGCTGGGAGGTGCGGTCGAGGTCCACGCGGAGGGCTATGGCGTGGATCGAGCTCATCCGCACATCGTCTATGTGCCTGAAACCGTGCAGTTCGAGCTCGAGTTGCAGACGGTCCGGTGGACACGGGCGGACGGCGGGCAAGGGAATCTCAAGCTGCTCTTCGGGCATACGTACATCCTTCCCAGCGGCTTTCGTGTCCATCTCGAGAAGCCGCAGGGCAATCGTGCGTGGCGGCTGGTTGGCACCCGTCCGGAGGCCGTCCTCTGCCACAAGCCCTGCACCGTCAGCGGCGGCGGCAAGAGTGAGATCTCCAAGCCCATCGCCGATGCCATCATCCACGGACCGGTCTTCGTGGCGGATTTCCACCGCGACTTCGATGCCATTGAAGCGGTCCTCAAACACGACTTTTCCGACCGCTTCCGTGATCCCGCCCGGGTTGGTCACGATCATCGTCCGCTGCTTTCGCCCCAGCGGACGCTGGGCTCGGTGATCAAGGTGTTGACCCCCTCGAACGAGTTTTCCGACGCGCACAACGCCTGGTTGGGTTCGATCCCGGCGCACATCAAGGAGCTCATCCTGGTGGTGAAACGATTCTGGAAGCCCGGCTGGGGCGAGCACTGGCGGGAACAGTTTTCGGTCGATGTCATCAATGGGACGCCTGCCAATGAACTGCGCCTCGGGCGTCGTCGGCTCGCCACCCAGTTCCTTCGGGTCGGCTACGCGGACGATGGTGCCTGGAGGACGTTTGGGCTTCGGAAGGATTTTCATCCTTCCCTGAAATTGCAGGCCGAAGACGACATCACCGCCAGCATCATCGTTCCCCGGGCTCAGGCCGGTCAGATCGGGGAATCCAGCACCCAGCCGTCGGTCAAGTTCGTCCAGAACGTCGAGTACCACCTCTTCCAGCGTCCCGATGACGCCGTGGTTCGGGGCTATGACCAGGCTGCGGAAGCTGACTTCGGCGGCCCGGACAACTTCTTCAGCAACTACGAACCGCTGACGCGTGCCGATGCGCGCAACATGATCGAGGAGTCCGTGAGCTTCTACCAGTTCACCGAGCCCATGCAGCGGTTGGTGTCGGCCGTGGCGGACAGTCGTCACGAAGAGTACTTCGTCTCCACCTCCAATCCGCGGATCGTGGATGGCAAGCCCTCGAAGAACCCCCGCTACCTCCAGGCCCGACCCGACCTGGTGAACCCGCAGCTCTGGTACCTGGCCGAGGTGGCCGCCCGCCTCGCGCGACGGCTTCCGTCCGACGTGCCGCTGCGGGTGCCGGTGCATGCCGTGCTCGCCGGGCGGCGCAACAATCCTGCCGAGAAGGGCGTCCGTTCCCTCGCCTGTTACGGGCCGATCCACTATCTGGAATTGCCCGAGTTGTTCATGGAGTTCATCTCGAGCATGACCGGCAAGTCGCCGAGCACCACGGGGGCCGGCAGCGAAGGAGCCCTGACCAAAGGACCCTTCAATGCCCTGCCGCCGGTTTACGACCTGAACGCTGCCCTCGTCGGTTTCATCGTGACGGGTTACGACGGCTTCCTCACCAGCGCCGGTTGCGTCGGGCCGAAGCTCCGGGTGGACCACGACATCTCGCTCCTGGCCCCCGAGTTGTGGTGTCGGATGGGCGTTGAAGAGCGCGCACCGAAATCGCTGATTGCCAACGGCCACCTCGAGCGGTGCCAGGATGTGCAGATCGGTGGAAAGCTGGTTCGCGCCAGCCGGCTCGGTTACCGCATCACTCCCCGGTTCGTCAGCAGCTTCTTCGGGCGGGTGTTCAACCATCCCCACTCGGTCCTGACCGAGCCCATGCTCCGTCCGGAGCAACAGGATGCCCACGAGTTCGCCGATGCCGTCGCCAACATCCTCGAAACCCATCGTCGGGTGGCCGAACACTACTTCAACGACGGATCCATCGACGCGGCGTGCCCTCCGCTTCGTGCCTTGCTGCACATCATGCGGGATGATCACTTCGAGGGACAGGGTCTCGACTCTCCGGCGCTCCGCGAGCTTTTCACCCGCGAGAACATGCTGGCGTCGGACTGGTACCGGGAACGTCTCAAGGCCAAGCAAACACTCGATCTTCGCCTTTGGCGTCGGCACAGCGACTACATCGAGAAATTCCTCGGGCGCCCGGGCTATTCCGACGAGGCCGTCCGTCTGGGCGTCCGGGATCGGTTGCGTCTCGCCCGGGTCATGGTCGAGAAGGTCAAGTCGCCAGCTTACCTCGAGGAATTGATCGGCACCATTGGTGGCGAACCCGCCATTGCCGAGGCCGTCCGGACGCTGGGTTGAGGCGTGTTCAACCGTACTGCTGGTTGAAAATGGCGGTGATCTCCTTCATTTCACGCACGAGTTCATCAGGTCCGATGACCCGCGCGGCAGCACCCCAGCCCAGGATCCACCGTCGGACTTCCACCAGGCTGCCCAGTTGGAAACTCAACTCGATGCCGCCGCCGGCCAGCGGCCGCAGTTGCTGCGAGGGATGCCAGCGCTTTTCCCGGATGTAGTCCGCGACCTCGGCGGTGAACTGGACGACCACCGAGAATTCCCCTTGGCTGGAGTGGATGCCGAAGCTGTCGCGCAGCAGTCGGTCGATATCGAATTTCGCCGGGCGGGGAAAGGTCTGGCCGGTGGGCTCGATCTGGATGATGCGCGAGGGAACAAAGGTGCGGATGGCCTTGCGGAGTTGGTCGAAGGCGAAGAGGTACCAATCTCCGTTCACGTTGGCGACGTGGTAGGGATGGACGACGCGTTCCTCGGGTTGTCGGTTGGGCTTCCGGTATTGCATGCGCAGTTCTTCCCGGGCAGTGGCGGCGCGGGAGAGTTGATCGATGAGGGGAAGGTCCTGCACCGGGACGGCGCTGGTCCGGAAGGAGATGGTCTGTTCCCAGTCCGAGAGGTTGAGCGAGACGGTGTCCGGCAGGGTGCGCTCCAGCTTCCGGAGGGCACCCAGCAGGGGTTTCTCGAACGGGGTGCCCCGGTACTGTTGGAGCGCCTTTTCGGCGACCAGCAGCGCGAACAGTTCACCTTCGGAGATCTGTAGGGTGGGGAACGAGGTGACGTGGCTGGTGTAGTGGTAACCAAACCGACTCGAATCGTAGGCGATTGGCAGGTCCAACCGGTCGCGCATGAACTCGATGTCGCGCCGGATCGTCTTCGGGTTCACCTCGATCTCTTCGCTGAGGCGGTTGGCGTTCGGGTACGAACCCGCCAGGACCGATGCATGGATGCGCATCATGCGCTCCAACGGTGGGCGGGATTGCAGTTGGCGGGGGCTTCGCGGACTCGGTGGCTTCATCGGCGTCCGGGAAGAATGGGGCCGATGGAATCCTCGGCAACCACGGCGTGATCGAATCGGACGCGGTTCCACTCCGGCGGCGAGGTGATGCCGTTCTATCTGGGGGCAGAAAGGGCTTCCGTCATCCGGGGGGCACAGTGGATCCTCTGGCCATGTCTCATCCCCTGTTTTCCCTGTGTGCCGTGGTCGTTTTTGCCGGCGTGGTGTCAGCGGCAGACCCGGTATCGCCCTCCACGATCCGGCATTCCTACCTCGTGATGGGAGCCAAGACGGCGATCATCGGCGAGGACGGCAAGGCGTCCTGGGAGTATCGCGGCGGAACCCGCGATGGCTTCGTGCTCCCGGATGGGAACGTGCTGCTGGCCTTCTCGGATCGGGTCGAGGAAGTCACGCGGGACAAGCAGGTGGTCTTCACCTATCGGCTCAGCCCGGAGAACGGCGAGTTGGGGACGGCCCAACGCCTTTATAATGGCAACACCCTGATCACCGAGTTGGGCAAGCGGCCGCGTCTGTTGGAAGTGAACCGGAAGGGGGCGGTGGTACTCGACGTGCCGCTCCAACCGGAGACGGACAACACCCACATGCAGACGCGCATGGCCCGGCAACTGCGGAATGGCAATTACCTGGTGCCTCACCTGCTGGCGTTCGCGGTGAAGGAGTACTCCCCCGAAGGTCGCGTGGTGAACGTCTTGCGGACCGATCTCGATTCACTCGGCGGACGACCGGCCGAGAACTGGCCGTTCACCGCCACCCGG
>CAMCFL010000274.1 GCA_945873715.1 Akkermansia muciniphila | reverse complement strand
CAACCCGAGCACCCGGCTGGAACTCGCAAAACGCCTGCCCGAGTCCGGTTTCCCGTTCAACGTGACCTATGGTGACGGCAACCCAATCGCCGATGCGGATATCGACGTCATTCGACGCACGATAATGGGGGCTCGGATCACCTTTCCCTGGCGAAAAGGTGATCTGCTGGTCTGCGACAACTTCCTTGTTGCCCACGGCCGGGAACCGTTCGAGGGCGAACGCCGGATTCTGGTCACGCTCGCATAGGATGCGGCGCATCTTGACAGTGCCTCTGGCTTCGACCGTCAGGATCCGTGCCGTTTGGGAGGGACGAGTGCTACGAGTCCGCAATGACCTCCCTGTTCAGTCTCGGACTGGCGGAACACTTCCCTCCGAAGATTCCACGAGGGCAGTCATTTGTGAGACCCTGCACCCGCATGCCGATCTCCACTGTCCCGTTGCCTCGGCGCCAGGCGCATCCGATGGTCACTCCCCATGGCCGATCACCAGTCCCTACCCGACCGACTTGCCTTTGAACGCGAGTGGTGGGCCCGCGGCATCGTTCATCTCGCGGGAATCGATGAAGCCGGGAGGGGCCCGTTGGCGGGTCCGGTGGTCGTGGCGGCAGTCATCCTTCCGGCGAGCTGGGCCGGCACCGGGATCCCGGAGGAGTACCGCGACCTCAACGATTCAAAGCAACTGAGCCAACGCACCCGAGACCGCTACTTCGAGCAACTGCTCGGTGATTCCCGTATCACCCATTCCATCGCCGAGATCAGTCATGAGGTGATTGATCGGATCAACATCCTCGCCGCCACTCATCGTGGAATGAATGAGGTGCTCTCCAAACTCCGTCCGGCAGCCGAACACGCCTTGGTGGACGGTACCCGAGTCCCCTCGCTCGCCTGCCCCCACACGCCTTTGGTCAAAGGTGACTCCCGCAGCTATTCCATCGCCGCTGCAAGCGTCCTCGCCAAGGTCACCCGGGATCGTCGGATGCTGGAAGCCGATCGGCTCTTTCCGGAATACGGCTTCGCCCGACACAAGGGGTATCCGACACCCGACCATCTCGAAGCCGTGAAACGGCACGGCCCGTGTCCGATCCATCGACGTAGTTTTGCGCCGTTGCGTCAGCCCGACCCCGAACTCTTCCCGCAGTGATGCGTTGGATCCGGCAGCCCGCCGCTGGGATCCCGCCCTTTCCAGAATATGACTCGCATCCTCCTGCCACGCCTGCTTGCCATTGACGGTTGCCGGACTCCAAGATCGCGCGTCTCACCAAATCGGCTTTGCTGCCTCGATCAATCCATACCCAGCCTGACAGCGTGATCGGAGCGTCCGGGAATCAAAGTTCTGCTCGGAACCGTGCGCCCCACCCGACGCGATCGAGCACGCGGATTGCCGTGCTGGGAGCGGGAATCCTTGGCAGCTGCACCGCGCTTGAGCTGGCGGACCGCGGGGAACGGGTCTGCCTCTTCGAGCGGAATGCCGACCCCATCTCGGAGGCAAGCCTCTACAATGAGGGCAAGATTCATCTAGGCTTCGTGTATGCCGCGGATCCGACCTTCCGGACGGCAGAGCGGATGATCTGGGGCGCAGTCCGGTTCATGGACGTCCTCGCGCGGTGGATTCCGTCGCGAACCCTGAGCGTCCTGTCCACCCGCCCATTCGACTATGTCGTCCACCGGGAGACAATGGTTCCAATTCCCGACATCGAGGCCCATTTTCGCCGGGTTGGAATGGCGATTGATCAGCTGATCCCATCGAAGACGGAAGCCGTAGCACTGGACCCATCACGCCCGACCTGGCGACGCCTTTCCGGTGCCGAGCTGGCCCAGCGATACGACCCCGGAGTCATCCTGGCCGCCTATGAAACCTGTGAGCTGGCGATCGATACTTTGGGGCTGGCAGAACCCATTCGGGCGGCGGTGCGTTCACATCCCAACATCGACTTGATCACCCACGCGCGTGTCGTCACGGTGAAGGACCGATCGGGCGGTTGTTTCGAAGTCCACTTCGAATCGGAAGGACGGTCACAGGCCGAGTCTTTTGCCGGCGTCGTCAACGCACTCTGGACCAATCGGCCCCACCTCGACCGGAAGTACGGCCTGCCGCCGGAGAAGCCCTGCTACATCCGCCACAAGCTGGGGGTCAACCTGAACATGGATCCGGTGCCTTCGGAGATCCCCTGCTTCACCGTCTCGCTCGGTCCATTCGGCGATGCCGTTGTTTATCCTAGCGGCCGCGTGTATCTCTCCTGGTATCCGGTCTGCATGGTTGGAACCAACAGGACCGGGGGGGAAACCGACTGGGACGTCGTATTGGGACAGGTCGATCAGGAGCAGATCCAACGTGAGACGGTGGAGGCGATGACCCGCATCTGTCCCGCCATCGGCACCTGCGGACTCGGGCGAAGCACCCGGACCAGCGTCAACGGTGGATCGATCTTTGCCCCGGGCCAGTCGGACATTGACGACCGGCAAAGTGAGCTGCACGAACGTCTCGATTACGGATTCCACGGCCGCGGCACATTTCTGTCGGTGGACACGTCGAAGTTCACCCTCGGTCCCGCAATGGCCATCAAGGCCGCCGATCACCTGACAGCGCTGCTGGGGCGGCGCACATGACATGACCGAACTGACCGTCTGCGTGCCTGCCTTCAATGCCGGAGCGTTTCTGGTGGAAACGCTGAACAGCATCTCCGCGCAGTCGTTGGGTGACTTCAAGGTTCTGATCTCCCTTGATCGCAGCGACGACGATTCAGAAGCCGTGTGTCGGCGTCACCTGGCAGATCCGCGATTCCAACTCATCGTGCAATCCGAGCGTTTGGATTGGGTCCGCAACTGCAATGCGCTGATCAAACAGGTAGACACGCCGTATTTCTGCATTACGCCCCACGACGACCTGCTCGGCGTGGATTATCTGGCGAAGACGCTCATGCTGGCGAAGTCCGACCCCGCCATCGCCTGCGCGTATTCCGACATCGAGGGATTTGGTAGCCGTCGGGTGCTGACCATCCAACGGGAGGTCCGGGGAACGACTCTCGAGCGCGCAACTGACGTCTTGTTGAATCACTTCCACGCCGCTGCCTTTCGGGGGGTGGTGCGCCACGGTCGCCCGGACGACCGGCCCTACCTGCACCCCGGGCTGCGACGAAACTTCGCGGCCGACACGGTCTGGCTGATGACCCTGGCCTTGCGGGGTGAATTACGTCGGTTGCCGGCAGTACACTACCGGAAGCGCTGCCATCCCACCTCCGTTCACGCAGCCTGGTCGACCTGGCCGCGCGCGGAATTGATCGTGATGTGGGCCGAACAGTGCGCTGCTCTGGTTCGGATTGCGCTCACCGAGATCCAAGCTCCGGCAGATCGCGAGGTGATCCTGCTGGCCGGGCTGATGCGGGTGGTGGGAGTGGGCGGCTTCACGACCTTCGCCACACCTTCGCATCCACTTGAATGTGCGACGGCCGGCATCGTTTTCGGCGAAGCCCTGCAAGATTTCCCGCCACCGGCCGAACTGCCGAAAGTGCTGATGCATCCCGAGGCTCGGCATCTCCGGGAAGCCATGGAACGGGACGACATGAGCCGGGCAGCCATGAGGAATCTTCTGCCTCGCCTGCTCCATCGGATCCGCGGGCATCTGCGACAGTTGCTAAGCTAGAGGGCATTCCCGCCACGGACGCGGGTCCGGGTTTGTTTTCTCGGACGCCTTGTGCTGAATTCCCTGAGGTGAGCCTGTTGGCCAAACTCAAACAACTGCTCGGGCGCAAGACAGATCCGGAACACCTGCGCCGGGGCAGGCTCGGCGAGCAGGCGGCGAAGCGGCATCTGCAGGACCGCGGCATGGAGTTTCTAACGGCAAATTACCGCTCCGCGCACGGCGAAATCGATCTTGTTTTCCGGGATGGAAACCCTGAAGCCGCCGGGAAGTTGTTTGCGGGAAACGGCACCGACTGCCTTGTCTTTGCCGAGGTCAAGACCCGCACCCTGGGACAGTGGACGCGCCCGGCTTCGGCAGTGAACGCACGCAAACGAAAACTCCTCTCGGCCACCGCGCTCTGTTACCTGCGCGAGGTGGGATCCCCCCGGATCCGCATCCGATTCGACATCGTCGAGGTGCTGCTCCGGGACGAAACGGTGCAGGAAGTGCGTCACCTCCCGAATGCGTTCCCGCTGGAGGGAAATCTCATCTATCCCGTCTGAGCGCGACCGAACGCCGTGAATGAACTGGTAGTCCCGGCATGCGGGTCATGCTGGGAAGAGCAATGGGGCCTGCGGTGGATGACCACAGGCCCCATCGGAAAACCGACAACTTCAGATCAGGCTGCGAACTGCAGGGCCTCTCGTGCCTTAAGCCGATCCCGAAGCTTCCGCAGGGCGGCCGCCTCCAACTGGCGGATCCGCTCCCGGGTCAGGCCGAAATCCACCCCAATCTGCTCCAGGGTGCGGGGGTCGCCCCCGTCGAGCGCGAAGCGCTCCCGAAGGATCCTCTGCTCCCGGACATTCAACGTGGCGACCAGTTCGCGGATCAATTCGGCATTGGTCTCATCGGAAACATCCGCCCAAGGCATCCGGGCATTCTCGTCGGCGATGACATCCGCCACCCGCCCAGCCTCGGGATCGTTGCCCAGCGGCGCGTCCAGAGAGGTGGCACCGACGGCGGCCGCTTCCCGCCACTTGCGGATGTCTTCGACATCCACTTCGAGAACGGCGGCAAGCTCCATCTCCGTTGGCGCACGTCCCAAGTCCGATTCCAGCTTGGATTCCGCCTTCTTCATCCGGGCGAGTTCCTGCACGACATGGATCGGCAAACGGATCGACTTCGACTGGTTTGAAAGCGCCCGCTTGATGGCCTGCTTGATCCACCAAGCGGCATAAGTACTCAGCTTGGCTCCCTTGGTCGGATCAAAACGTTCGACAGCACGCATCAAACCGATGTTGCCCTCATTGATCAGATCGAGCAGCGGGAGACCGTAATCCTCGTACTCGCGGGCAATCTTCACCACCAACCTCAGGTTGGCCTTGATCATGTGCTCGCGGGCCGCCTCATCCCCAGCCTGAATCCGGCCTGCCAGAACAATCTCCTCGGCCGGCGTCAGCAGAGGAGTCTCCACGGCCTCACGCAGATACAGTCGAAATGAGGTATTCTCGTCCCACGGTCCCCGCTCCGGCCGGGCGTCGGTGACTGTCTCCGCCGCCTTGGCCACCCGGCGAACCTTGGACGGCGTCAACGCCGGAGTGAGCACAGCCAGCATCGAATCCTCCAAAACGGTTTCCACCGGC